>CAZHBL010000353.1:0-6002 GCA_964530105.1 uncultured Pirellulales bacterium
ACACCGCATTGGCGTAACCATGATTCCAGTCCTGGCTCGGAGCATCATGGAATGTAGCAAATTGGTCGTCTCCGGTGCCAGGTGTGGTACGTAAATTGTTGTCATTGATTGGGACACTCTGCAGTTCCGGGACAGGCCACGAATCCTCCTCAGAGAAGAAAAACACGCGAGAAGGATTCTTTACCTCGGATTCATTCCTGATTCTATCTAAACTGGTGCGATATTGTGTGGGCACCGACCCCCACGCATCACCGTTGAGGTAGGAATTCATAGCGTAACCATATTGAGGATCGAGGGGAATAGCGCAATTTTGATGGGTGCCAATCGTTCTGGCAACAAGGTCGAAGTCGGGACACAGGTGAATTGCTTGACTCTTCAGATATGGCCAAAGTCCGCCGGCAAGTTCCGGATGCTCGTTGAGATTCTTACTGGCATCGTGCCATCGGCATCCTGTACCCCCATCTTTGTATAGCCAGGTGAATGAATAAGGGAAATTGCCGTCCCAATCGCCTAAGTACATATTCGACGCCAGGCCGTACTGTTTCAGGTTGTTTCTACAAATGATCGCTCTCGCTTGCTTCTTAACCCGTTGCAGTGCCGGCATCAATATCGCCATTAATATCGCTATTATGGCGATAACTACCAGAAGCTCAATTAACGTAAAGCCCTTTTTTCTCAGCATGCTGCCGCTCCTTTCTCGTCAGGTCGTCTTAGTATTGTTTATAGTTACAAATCCCACAGGTTCAGGTTGATACAGTAGCGACTTTTTGCCTTCATCACATGGAATAAAGTATGCCACTATCTTTAATCAAACCCTTATGTACTCCTCGGTTCCACTTGTTTAGATCTATTATAACACAATTAGTTACGGCAATGCAATCCATCAATAATAAATTTTTTATGGCCCGAAAACCAATAAAACCGGATTAATCCCTCTGCAAGGCCTAAAAATGCCTCTAACCGTAAAATCCGGGCTATATATCCGATTTCCGTCAACAATTTAGCTCCATCATCCCCGTTTTTGCCGGATACATAATTTGACCTGAGATGAAATGTTTCTTAGATTTTAATGAGGACTTATTATCACGATGGTTATTTTTACCGTCTTCGCAGCGGCTTATGGGAAATGAGCCTAAAGCCCGATGGCGACTGGAAGGCCGTATCTGAAAAGTCGCTGCCTATGGGTCTTCAGGTCAAGGTCAATGGCAAGGTCAATGGCAACGGCAAGGGAAAAGTCAAACACAAAAAGGATACAGTAATGATTGGCAGACTGCTCTAAAGGGAGTTTTGTCCCCCTATGATTTTGTCAAATTCGGACTACAGGTATCAGGGCCAGGATTATTTATCTGAATCGGCGTTTTTTTACCTGATTCTGTTTGGATTTGGCGATTGTTTGATTATACTTTACTTAGAG
Organism: uncultured Pirellulales bacterium; assembly: GCA_964530105.1. Classification (GTDB taxonomy): domain Bacteria; phylum Planctomycetota; class Phycisphaerae; order Sedimentisphaerales; family Anaerobacaceae; genus JAFGPJ01. Next base: position 1,415 of record CAZHBL010000353.1, read on the forward strand.
GGCCGGCCGAATTGATTAAAGGCGATTCCGATAATGAGCATGAATCCGGCTCAGGCAGCTCCACATAAGACTGGGGGGAAAAATAATGGGAATTCAGAATTTTTCAGAAGATATCCTTCTAATCACTTTGCCTCAGCAGCCGCAGCACGGCAAGGAGATCGAAATTGTCAACAAGCTGCTAAGTGACTCAGTGGACTTTGACCTGCTGGTTGACTTCTCCAAAGTTGAAATCCTGACTTCAGAGAGCATCTGTGGCCTGATGATACTGGACAAACTGCTCAGAGGATCCGGGCGCAAGCTTGTCTTATATAATCTTCCTTCAGCAATCAAACAAATCTTTGTGCGGACGGGTCTTCTTACAGTTTTCGACTTAGCTGACGATGAATTTGACGCCCTACAGCATATTCAAGACAAGACTTCAACAATGGCGGAGTTTTAATCACAGTAAGGGCGGTTCGCGAACCGCCCCTACAGCTTAGGAGCATTGCCTTCTTTACGGACACATCTTGTAGTTGCAAATCTCAAAATCCAGCATCTTTTTCGTTCAGTTTCGATTACACCTCACTGTTCTTTCTATCAAGCAACTTCCACACTTCTGAAAGCTCCGATTTGAGTATTTCCGGCGGATTCCATGCTGAGCGTAGAATTCTGCCGGGGACCGGTCCGGCTCGATTCATCTTCATAAAAACAGCATCCGGCAAATTGCTTTCCTTGACGCCGCCTGCCCGATAGCTTATAGTGTGCCGTTTTGAGCGAACAGCTTATTATTGTCGTGATATAGGAGTTTGCTGGAATGGCAAAAAAGAGTCAATGTGTTAAATGTACCGGGCTATGCTGCAGGTATTTTGCGCTGCCGATCGAAACGCCGGAAGATAAGGAAGATTTTGACGATATACGATGGTATCTGTGCCATAAAGATATAACGGTTTTTGTAGAGGATGGTGACTGGTACCTTAACATGAAAAACAAGTGCAGGCACCTCTCGGAAAAGGACAATCACTGTAGAATTTACGATAAAAGGCCGAATATCTGTAGAAAATACCGTCATTCGGATTGCGATTTCGTCGAGGGCGAATACGATTACGAGATGCACTTTACCAACGACAAACAGATGGAAGAATACATAAGAATCAAATTCGACAACAACGTCACTGAGAAGAAAAAGGCAAAGAAAAAGAGAAAGAAATGAAAATACCGCCGGTAAAAGGAACCAGGGATTTTTATCCGCCGGAGATGGCGATTCGCAATTTTATCGTGGACGGCTGGAAAAAAGTGTCCCTGCGGAACGGTTTCGAAGAATATGACGGGCCGATTTTCGAGTATCTGAAAATGTACCAGATTAAAAGCGGAGACGAAATCGTCGAGCAGCTTTTCTCGCTAACGGACCGCGGCGGCAGAGACCTGGCCCTGAGACCCGAAATCACGCCGACCCTGGCGCGTATGGTAAACCAGCAGATAAATTCCCTGCCGAAACCGATTAAATGGTTTTCCGTTCCGAGACTGCTCCGCGCCGAACGTCCCCAAAAGGGAAGACTCCGCGAGTTCTTCCAGTGGAACATTGACATCATTGGCGAAGACAGCGTCCTGGCCGACGCAGAAATCATATTCACGACAATTGACTATTTGCGAAGTGTGGGTTTATCACCCAATGACATCGTTGTGAAAGTGTCCAGCAGGAAAATGCTTAGAGGCATTATGATGAGTATAGGTATTCCTGATGAGAAGATAGAACCATTATATACTCTTTTAGATAAAAGGAATAAACTGCCGAACGATACTTTTGAGCAAATGCTGAATGAACTGCTTCCAGATTCCAGAATGGCGAATGAAGTCGAAGAATTTATGGAGTGTGATAACATTCGGCAGATTGAAAATAAGTATGGGCGCCAGGAAACTGCTGAAATTACAGAATTAATGAGATTGCTTTATAGCATGGGAGTAGGTGATTATTATTTATTTGATCCGGGTATAATTCGAGGATTAGCATATTACACTGGCATTGTATTTGAGATTTATGATAAAGCGGATGAGCTTAGGGCCATCTGCGGCGGCGGTAGGTATGACAAACTGCTTGCTGATTTCAGTGGACCTCCTGTTTCGGCAACAGGGATGGGAATGGGCGATTGTGTGTTGGAAATATTATTAAGAGAAAAAGGGCTGCTTGATAAACAGGTTCCGAAGAAACATCTTGAATATTTCGTTATAGGCATCAGCGTTGTAGATGAGCAAGCAGAAGAGCAAGTATACCGGATTATTGCAAAGCTGCGTTCGATGGGATACTCGGCTAATTTCAGCTATAAGATGGGAAGTCTTTCGAAGCAGTTGAAAGAAGCTTCGGCACAAAACGCCAACAAGTGTATAATCATAGGCGAAGAGGAATTCAAAGAAGGCAAAATCGGCATTAAGGATATGGCAACGGGAGAGCAGGAGCTTGTGGGCCGTGATGAGTTCTTCTCAGGATTGGACCCCGCTTAAATGCACGTGATTTAGCGGGCGATTCAGAGCGCATACAAACTATATTTGGAAGGAAGAAGAATGAGATTTTGCAGATTCGGATTGATGGTTTTGTGCATGTCAATTTTGTGCTGGCCTAATTCACAACTTCGGGCACAGCAATTTCAGAGCATCATATCCCCTGAAATCGATTCACAACATCACGTGACGTTCCGCCTGCTTGCACCCAACGCCAAACAAGTCGGCTTGCAGGCTCAGTTCTTACAGGATACTCGGCCAATGACCAAAGACAGCAAAGGTATATGGAACGTGACCTTAGAGTCGGTCAAGCCGGGCATCTACGAATACAATTTCATCGTGGATGGCCTGCAAGTCGTCGATCCATCAAATTCCTGGCTCAAGGTCTGGCTGCGGAACTCGAAGAACCTCGTCGAGATACCCGGCGATGAGCCGATGTTCTACGAGGAGCAGCAAGTACCTCACGGCACAATACACATACACAAATACCAGTCAAAGTCACTCGGTATCCCGCGCCAGCTTTATTTGTACACGCCGCCCGGCTATGAGACAAATCAGGACACAAAATATCCAGTATTGTATCTGTTCCATGGATTCGGAGACACGGAGGATGCATGGACCGGAGTTGGGCGGGCCAATCTTATAATGGATAATCTAATCGCCAAGAACATGGTAAAACCGTTTATCATCGTGATGCCTTACGGCCATACACCATCGTCCCCTCCGGTTATGCGAAGCATAGGAAGGTATGACGCGTATGAGAAGGACTTGATTGAGGATATCATCCCATACGTCCAGAAGTCCTATCCTATCAGCACAGAGCAGAAAGACCGGGCCATAGCGGGCCTTTCGATGGGCGGCGGCCAGTCGCTGACGATAGGTCTCGGTAATCTCGATTTGTTCGGCTGGGTCGGTGCATTTAGCTCGGCTATCCCGGAAGAACCGAAACTCGCAAAACTGCTGGCCGAGCCCGAATCGATAAATGAAAAACTCGAGCTGCTGTGGATCGGCTGCGGCAGGCAGGGCTTCCTTTTCGAGGCAAATCAAAAATTTCTTGAACGACTGACGGCCGAGAAGATCAAACATGTCGGCCACTTTACCGAGGGTGCCCACGAGTGGCGAGTATGGCGGAATTATCTGAACGAATTGGCCCCGCTGCTGTTCAAGCCCCATAAGTAACCTTTGAGACTCTACCTCATGGATGCGAGTCTCGTTGCGCAGAGCAAAGGTTCCGGCAAGTCCAGCGGTTGACAGCCGATGCGAGTAAAAATGAAGGACTCTTCTCCAAATCATTACGAGCGGGCTTTCGAGAACTGGCTTATAGACAATCGAATTGAGTACGAATCTGTAGATGAGCACAAGAGAACGGCCTTCGGGCACTCCGATATTAAGAGCTTCGATTTTTTATTATACCCGCCCGAAAAGCCAATAGTTATCGCCGAGGTTAAGGGCAGAAAGTTCAAGGGCACCAGTTTGGCTAAATTGGCGGGTTTCGAATGCTGGGTCACAATCGGAGACATCGAGGGTCTGACAAGATGGCAGCGCGTCTTCGGCGAGGGCCATCAGGCAACATTTGTTTTTGCCTATAAAATGGAGAACATCGACGTTGATTTTGACGGCAGGGATTATTTCGATTTCGACTCGAACAAATATCTGTTCTTTTGCGTCAAGCTGGACGATTACCGCAAGTTCATGAAACGCCGAAGTCCGAAATGGCAAACGGTTACATTACCCGCCGAGAAGTTCCGTGATTGTGCCATACATATCAGCGAATTCTTGCTCTGATAGTTCTGTGTAATTTATGCTTTCTGGTCTTGAGCATCTTTGTTTTCTTCTATTCGTTTGAGAGCTTTGCGGACGAAGACGTTTTGTATTATGACCACACCGATACCGATGAAGACAAGAAAGTAGAATCTTGCCATGTAGACCCATTCTGAATGTCCGGAATTGGTAATGAGGTGAGAACTATGACGAAGCACATTGGAACAATGCATAGCCAGCACCGCAGCGACAATAAAAAGTATAATATATAATATCCTTTTTAATTTAGCTTCACTATCCGTGTGGTTTAGCCATTTGCTATGCGGCGAAAAGCCCATAGGAAACCGTTTCAATT
>CAZHBL010000354.1:0-5946 GCA_964530105.1 uncultured Pirellulales bacterium
ATAAATTCGACGTCCTGCTCATCCGCGCCCGTGACGGCATCATTTTCCCGCACGCTCCCGATCCTGTCAAAATCATGTTCATCCTGGCCGGCAGCAGGGACGAGAGGAATTATCACCTCAGGGCCCTGATGGCGATCGCCCAGGTCGCCCAGGAGAAGGACTTCGAGAAGCAATGGCTTACGGCAAGAAACACCGAGGCGATCAGGAACCTGATACTGCTGTCAACGCGAAAAAGGGATACTGCTTCCTGAATCGTCTTGTCATCGGAGAAATTTCCTGTTTACATCCAACCTCTTTCACATAATAATGGTCCTCGATGATAACTCTGGAAGCCAAAGAAAATATCGAACCGAGATGCCCGCATTGTTCGACTGAACTGCGCACCATATGGATGCGCGAGCTTAGGTGCGTTCTGGGCAAGCGGTATATTTACTTCAGCTCCAATTGCCGCAAGGTGCTGGGTGTTACCCATCGCAAAGGATTCTGGATGGGATAAGAGGCCGGGAGCGTGCCGAATCGCCGGGCAAAATCGACATCCGAACTAATTGCTTCAATTTACGTAGAACGTCGTAACGATTCCTGATTTATGAAGCTATCAGATGGTTTGCGTACTTGCGACGACAGGAAAACGGTCAATATTAAGGAAAAAATGGATAAAAATCACATTGAGCAAAAAGAAGTTGACATGAGGCGACAATACCAAGTAAAATCACCCGGTTTTTTTTTGGACTTTATTAATTCGTATGGAGGTAATTGTTAGATAATGAGTAATGTAAAAGAATTATTGATAGAAAAATTGACAACGGAAAATTACAACAGGCTCATAGCTCTGGATAATCCGAAGATGCACGAATTTATCGCCGATGCGATTGAACTGACTGGTGCTGCTTCGGTTTCCGTATTGACAGACTCGGAAGAAGATAGAACGTATCTTCGCAAGCTGGCGATAAAGAACGGCGAAGAAATGCCGCTGAATGTCGCCGGCCACACGTGCCACTTTGACGGCTATAACGACCAGGCGCGCGACAAGGCCGGAACAAAGTACTTGCTTCCGGCAGGTTCGGACCTCGGCGCAAGTCTCAATTCCACTGAAAAGCAGGTCGGAACCGAAGAAGTACGGTCCTTTCTGAAAGACTCGATGGTCGGACGGGAAATGTTAGTGTGCTTTTATTGCCTGGGCCCGCTCGACTCGGATTTCTCGATTCCCTGCGTTCAAATCACCGATTCACCATACGTGGCGCATAGCGAATCGATTCTCTATCGGCCCGGCTACGAGCAGTTCAAAAAATTCGGCTCATCGCCCGACTTCTTCAGATTCATCCATTCCGAAGGCGAGCTTGAGCACTCGGTGAGCAAGAATATCGACAAGCGACGCGTCTATATCGACCTCGAAGATGACCTGGTTTACAGCGTCAATACCCAGTATGGCGGCAATACCTTAGGACTGAAAAAATTAGCTTTACGGCTGGCAATACAAAAGGCCTCGAATGAAGGCTGGCTGGCTGAGCACATGTTTGTCCTCGGAGTCCACGGTCCGGGCGGCCGGATCACCTACTTCACCGGTGCGTTCCCGTCGGCCTGTGGAAAAACTTCGACATCAATGCTGCCCGGCCAGACTATCGTCGGGGACGATATCGCCTATTTCCGCAAAAAAGGCGGTCAAATATCTGCCGTCAATGTTGAAAAGGGTATTTTCGGCATCATTCAGGACGTCAATCCGACCGACGACCCTATCATCTACAATGCCTTGACGAGCCCTTACGAGGTCATTTTTTCCAACGTCCTGATCGACGATGCGAAGAAACCTCACTGGCTGGGGATGGGATCCGAATTACCGGCAGAGGGAACCAACCACTCGGGCAAATGGCATAAAGGCAAAAAGGACTCTAAAGGCAATGAAATCACCGCTTCGCATAAAAACGCCCGCTATTGCTTGAACATCCCGGACCTTAGCAATTGCGACCCCACGCTCGATGACCCCAAAGGAGTGCCGGTCGGCGGAATTGTTTACGGCGGACGCGACAGCGATACGTGGGTTCCCGTCGAGCAGGCGTTTAGCTGGGCCGAGGGCGTCCTCATCAAAGGTGCATGCCTCGAATCTGAAACAACCGCCGCCACACTCGGCAAAGAGGGCGTCAGGACCTTCAACCTGATGTCGAATCTCGACTTCCTCTCGATTCCGCTCGGCAAATATATCCAGAACAATCTGGATTTCGCCGAAGGTATCGATAATCCGCCACTTATCTTCTCGGTCAATTACTTCCTCAAGGACAAAAAAGGTAAGTACCTGAACGCGATGGCTGATAAGCTCGTTTGGATCATGTGGGCCGAGCTTCGCGTTAACGGCGAGGTTAACGCAATCGAAACGCCGACGGGCATGATCCCAGTTTACGAGGACTTGAAGAAGCTCTTTAAAGATCATCTCGGCAAAGATTACACTAAGAAAGATTACGAGCTACAGTTTACAATACGCATACAGGAGAATCTCGCCAAGCTCGACCGGGTCGAGAAGGTTTACAGAGAGAAGGTTTCCGACACGCCGAAGATTCTTTACGATACATTCGCAAAAGTCCGCGATCGTCTCAAAGCAGCCGGCGCTAAACACGGTGACATTATCTCGCCGTTCGACTTGGTCAGCTAACCTCGATCTATGTAAGAAGGATCCATAATGTGGCCAAGACCATTGAATCATATATGCGTTATGATTATATTCTTGGCTTTTATGGTAATTTTTACGGCTCCGTCGATAGCTAAGGCCGAATCTAATTCAAAGACCGTTGAACGCTGGGGAATTTTTGAACTGGAAGTCCAGGGACCTTCCGGAGGCAATCCCTTTGTCGATGTGCAACTAAGTGGCGAGTTCAGGCAGGGCGAGCGGGTTTATCAGCCGGAAGGATTCTACGACGGCAACGGCATCTATCGCATTCGTTTTATGCCGGATGCGCAGGGTGAATGGTCGTATTTCACCAGAAGCAACCGTAGCGAACTGGACGGCAAGAAAGGCAAATTTACCTGCGTAGAACCATCGCCGTCCAATCACGGGCCGGTCCATGTGCACAAGACGTGGCATCTCGCCTATGCTGACGGCACGGCCTATTTCCAAATCGGCACGACTTGCTATGCCTGGGCCCATCAGGGAAATACGATGGAGCAGCAGACACTCTCGACGCTCAAAGATGCCCCTTTCAACAAGATGCGAATGTGTGTCTTTCCCAAGAGCTACACGTACAATAAAAACGAGCCTGAATTCTATCCGTTCGAGGGAAAGCCGCTTACAGATTGGGACTACAGCCGCTTCAATCCCGAATTCTTTCGGCACTTCGAGAAGCGTCTCGGCGACCTGCGAGATTTGGGAATCGAAGCCGATCTTATTCTGTTTCATCCCTACGACCGCTGGGGCTACGCAAAAATGAATGCCGAAACGGACGACCGGTATCTGCATTACATCGTGGCCCGGCTGGCCGCCTATCGAAATGTGTGGTGGTCGTTCGCCAACGAATACGACCTCATGAAGTCCAAGACGATGGCGGATTGGGACCGCTTCTTTCAGATTGTCCGGAAGTACGATCCGTATAATCACATGCGGGGTATTCACAACTGCCGCAGTTTCTACGACCATACCAAACCCTGGGTCACGCACGCGAGCATTCAAAGCTCCGACCTGTCATCCGGACGCAAATGGCGCGATCAGTACAAAAAGCCCATCATCTACGACGAGTGCAAGTACGAAGGCAACATTCCGCAGGGCTGGGGCAACCTTACCGCCGAGGAGATGGTGAACAGGTTCTGGATGGGAACCATTGCTGGCTGCTACGTAGGGCACGGCGAGACTTATAAACATCCGAAAGATATTCTCTGGTGGTCGAAAGGAGGCGTGCTGCACGGGCAAAGCCCGTCAAGAATCGCTTTCCTCAAAGAAATCATGGAACCGACACCTTTTGATGAAATGGAACCAGGCGAGCTTACCGGCGGCAATTACACACTTTCAAAAGAAGGCGAGCTTTATTTCGTTTACTCGACACAATCAGGGCAGGTGAATTTGGATTTGCCCGGCCCGAAAGCGTACAAGGTTGACGGGATCGATACTTGGAATATGACGATTACCTCTTTCGGCAGTACATCACCCGGCAAGTTCCACTTCACTGTCCCTAAGCCCAATTACCTTCTGCGATTTTCGGTCTATGGGCAGGGAGAGAAAATGCGGCCCCAGGCGGAAGCTTCCGCCGAACCAATCGAGGGTATTGCTCCTCTGAAGGTTCGGTTCTCGACATCGACAGACCTGCAATGCAAATGGCGGTTCGGGGACGGAAGTTCCTCGTCCCAGAAAAATCCCGTTCATATTTACAAAAAGCCGGGGCTTTATACAGCCATCCTGACCGTCACGGCAGAAGATGGACTTTCTTCGAATATGCCGCTCGGCATTGCGGTTGACAGGGACACCGAGACGCCAATTGTGAGGGTGGGATTCGAACACGGCCAGAGTTCCGGCATTAAATTGCACGGAAAAGTTAAACGCGGCAAGGACTGCTCGTATGACTTCGGCGACGGCGAGCCATGGAAATGGATTTCTGTAGGGGACGGTCCCAGCGAAGCGCTTGAGGGATTACGGTCGTTTACGATACTCGGCTGGGCGAATCCGACGAGTCTGGATATCGGAAGCGGGGGCAATCGTATTGCGTTCAACTTACAATATAATCGCTCCGGATTTGACCTGGTCCATCTAAAGGACGGCCGGCTTCGGCTGGCAGTAAACGAATGGCCGGATGGAGTTCGTAACGACAGCTCGCCGAACAAACTCTGCATCGGTAAATGGACTTTCTTTGCCGTAACTTATGACGGCACTAAGCAAGAGGACAATGTCCGCTGGTACTTCGGCGATACAGACAGCCCCGCAGAGCTTGATAAGACGACGAGCTATTCCCGTGGCCCAACAGGAAAAGGCAGCGGCACGCTCACAATAGGCAATTATAATGAGAGCATCCATCAGGCCGGCAAAGACCGGCAGTTCCGGGGACGGCTGCGTGGAATAGAAATATTCGGCAGTAGAATCGGGCCGCGGGGTGCCTTATCGCTAAGTGACATTCACCGGCGCCAACAGGAATAGAAGTGACATTCAAATATAAGCTTGTAGTCCTTTTGATTAGCCAAAAAGACTACGAGCACGATGCGACTAAACCTTTTCGGTAAGGAATGCATAGATGGAAAAGAAAACCGTTCGTACGGGAATTATCGGAGCGGGTTTTGCCGCGACGTTTCATTTCGAGTGTCTAAGGAAAGTCCACGGTACCGATGTTGAGGTCGAGGGCGTATATGCCATCGACACCGGCCAGGCCAAAGCTTATGCCGAGAAGCGCGGAATTCGTGCTTACGACAATCTCGAAAAGCTGCTCGATAAAGTGGATGTTATTCACGTCTGTACGCCGCCCGTGGCTCACGAGCCGATTGCAATCGCGGCGCTTGAGCGGGACAAGTTTGCTATTGTGGAAAAACCACTCACAGGCTACTTCGGCGACGGCTCGGAAGATTTCAACGGTGACACTTTCCCCAAAACCGATGCGCTGGAGCATTCCCTTGCGAGCATCGAACGGATGCTCGAAGCAGAATCGAAGAGCAAGGGCAGGATTCTTTACGCCGAGAACTGGATTTACGCCCCTTCAATTCAGAAGGAGCGCGAGATTATCGAAAAAACCGGCGCCCAGATCCTCTGGATCTACGGCGAAGAAGCCCACTCGGGCTCGCACGCGACTACGTATGCCTACTGGAAATTCTCCGGCGGCGGCGTGATGATTGGCAAGGGCTGCCACCCGCTTACGGCGGCACTTTATCTCAAACGAGTCGAAGGCAACGCCAGAAGCGGCAAACCGATCCTGCCTAAGGCCGTCTCGGCTCGCACGCACGCAATCACCCGGCTGCCCGGCTTCGAGGACAAGGGACACATACGATGCG
>CAZHBL010000355.1:0-5942 GCA_964530105.1 uncultured Pirellulales bacterium
CTTTGTCTTTTAGCAGCCGGCCGGCTTCAGCTATAATCATTACGGACTCGGATTTCTTCTCCGGTACAACACACATGGTTATCACCTTCGAGACGGACGGCATGGGCAACAAGCTCAAAATTGCAGAGGGTCAATCTAAATCGATGCCGGCCGACGAGTACGCTCATTATGGATTCACGTTCGAGCCTGATATTAGCTGGGTAAACGATATTGCCCCGGCATTCGATGAAGCTCAGGTTATTGGCGGCTCGCCGGAGATTGGAATACCAACCGGAGAAGAGGATGATTTCACTATCAATATGTCTTTCCCCACTCGGGCGTTTGGATTCTGGGTAATAAACTATCCCGATCAATCGGATGAGCCATACCCATACCTGACTCTTGAGGCATACGGGGATGACGGACTTATCGAAGAGGTGACATTCGAAGGTGATGCTATCGACGGTATTATATATGATCAAGGTGGTATTTTCGGAGGCAGCCCAAATCCTGTCGAGTACGGCTTTCTGGGTATTGCAAGTGACCAGTTCATTACGAGCATACATGTCACTAAAGGCGCTACGATGCTGGACAATTTTACGTATAGTCCCATTCCGGAACCGGCAACATTTCTTATTCTTGGTCTCGGCTGCCTTGTGCTATTGAGAAAACGCCCGGCATAACAATCATACAGAGCCTTCTCTAATCAGTTTGTGACAAGATTATACACACTTCTGTCTTCTGACTCCTGTCTTCTGTATTCTGTATTCTGTATTCTGTTTTTACGCTTGCCCGACTCGCAAAAACGGCTAAGATGCGTATGTATTCAATAGTATCTCGAATGCATAATTTCCGTGCAAAAGCAAAGCGAGTGACAATAAGGAGATGGAGATGGACATGAACAAGAAACGAACGGCGATCGTGATAACTCTAATGCTCGGTCTGCTGGCGGCCGGGTGCGCGAAGAGCACGGCTCGTGCCAAACAAAATGACGGCACGTATCGCACTTCAACGCACCTGATTTTGCGACCCGATCCCGCGGACCGCTCCTTCAGCAGCAGCCAAGATTATATGGTCTCAACCGGATTCAACGATGTCACCTATGTTTGGTCTCAAGGAATGGGAAACTTTTCGAAGAATTTCAACGAAATCAGCTTCGAAGGCACAAGTATCGACTGCACAGTTATCGAGCGCCGGCTCACTATTAACGGACGCCCGGCCGGCCAATTCAATGAAGGCGACCGCGTTCGTATAACCGGCGACGGCAAAGTTTTCGTCAACGATGTCGAGATCAAAACACTCGGCGATATTTAAAGGACGGCATCGAAATTTCTGTCTTCCGCCTTTTAATCTATTCCCCGGAACAAATTTCTCTTAATTTCGCATATCGTATTTCGTATTGCCAAAGATAACTACTGCAAACCCAGATTTCACAAGTATCTGCAACAAACGAACAGGATTGTGACAGTAATGAGCTTATAGAAACTACTCAAGGCAGTTTTCTACATAAGTGTTCAACTATTTCGGCGTCTTTTGCGAGACAACTCGCTGGAGGGGACAGAAAATTTTTGCAATATCAATGAGATTTTGATATTAAGGGACTTGAAGTATACAACAGAGTTTCTGTGAAGTGTAAATGGGAAATCTCAGATCAACATTGTTATGTTTCTTAATAAAATCGATTTGGTTTGCCGGCTAAGTTGCATACCATCAGGTTGGTTTAAACAAGATTGTAAATGAGGATGTATATAATGCAGAAGAGAAAATTATTGTTCATTGTGATATGCTATTCAATAGCAAATTATCCAACACCCGGTCTCGCTCAAGCTGGAGTGAAACTCTCTGATAACAAAAAGAGCATCATCCAATTTGTTGATTCTCACCAGGAAGAGCTTATTAGCCTAAGTGATCAGATTTGGGAATTTGCTGAAACGGCGCTATCAGAGCATAAGTCTTCAAAATTATTGGCAGATTATGCGGAAAGCCAGGGCTTCAGCCTTAAACGAGGAGTCGCTGGAATGCCGACAGCATTCATCGCCACGTATGGTTCGGGCAAGCCGATTATTGGCGTTTTAGGAGAATTCGATGCCCTGCCGGGACTTTCGCAAAAAGCCAATCCCGTTAAGGAACCTTTACAGGAAGGGGCGGCCGGACATGGCTGTGGTCACAATCTTCTGGGGGTCGGTAGTCTGGGAGCAGCCGTGGCGATCAAAGAGCTTTTAGAACAAGGTAAGATCACAGGCACTATCCGGTACTACGGCACGCCTGCCGAAGAGAAAGAAGGCGGCAAACTCTATATGGCTCGCGCAGGTGTCTTTGACGACCTTGATGTATGTCTCGACTGGCACCCGGATCTGGAAACCAAATCCTGGGTACAAGGTTACCAGGCGATGATTGACCTTACGGTGGAATTCCATGGTAAAGCTGCGCATGCCGCCTGGGACCCGTGGAACGGACGCAGCGCACTTGATGGCCTGGAATTGTTTACCGATGGTGTCAACATGTACAGGGAACATGTCCGGCCCTCAGTGAGAATTCATTATGTGTTTCAGAAGACAGGGGATGTCCCGAATGTTGTGCCGGAAGAAGCCAGCGTTTGGATATGGATCAGAGATTCAAAACAGGAGGGAGTAAATACGGTCTATGAACGCGTCAAGCAGATTGCTCAAGGGGCAGCGTTGATGGCCGATGTAAAGCACTCGATTACTCTGAATAGTGGTCTTCATGAATTGCTCATCAACCGAACGGGCGGCAGGGTGTTGCAACAGAACCTTGAATTGCTTGGGCCTATCACATACACGCCGGAGGAGGTAACCTTTGCGAAGCAAATACAGGAAGCCTCGGGTGTAAAATCAGACGGCCTTGATGGATCGATAAAGCCATTGGAGGAAACAAAGCCGGACCCACCGGGAGGATCATCGGATGTTGGGGATGTGAGTTGGATCGTGCCAGAACTCAGTCTCATGGTAACCACAGCTCCAAAGGATGTCCCCTGGCACTCATGGGCGGTAACAGCTTGCAGCGGAATGTCAATTGGACACAAAGGAATGTCATATGCAGCAAAAGCCCTGGGAATGACTATGGTTGACCTGTATAACGATGAAGAATTAGTAAAAAAAATAAAAATTGAATTCAATGAGCGTAAGGGCGATCAAACATGGAAAGCGATAATTCCTGATGGGCCGCCTTCAATTCCAGTTTCTTCAGTTCGCTCAAATTGATTCCCATTTAATGGCAGGCGAATAATAAAGGCAATCTAAGGCAGAAGCAAAGACAATGGTGACGTAAATGAAAAAACATAATAACTATATCGTTTTATTCGCCCTGGCGGTCATAATAAACACGGCTGGTGTTTGGGCCGGGCAGGATTCTACCGAGCCTGCCGGCGAGAAGTTGAGCTATCTGGACAACGGCACCATCCGGCTCGGCGTGGACCTCAACCTTGGCGGCTCGGTTACTTATCTTGCCGATGCCAATGACAGGATCAATATTATCAACAACAACGACTGGGGCCGGCAGATTCAAATGTCGTTTTATTCCGGGCCGGTGCCTTTTACGCCGGACGGAAAGCAGCCATCCAAAACATGGGCCGGCCTCGGCTGGAATCCAATCCAATCGGGCGACTGCGCCGGCAACCGTTCCCGTATCATCGAGCACCGCAACGATGGAAAATCGATTTACGTCAAATGCGTCCCTATGCAGTGGCCGCTGGACAACGAGCCGGGCGAATGCACGTTTGAAAGCTGGATAAGGCTCGAAGGCAACGTGGCTCTGGTTCGCAGCCGCATTAACAATCGTCGAACGGATACGACTCAATACACCGGCCGGGGCCAGGAACTGCCAGCCGTATATACGAACGGCCCGTGGTACAGGTTGTTCAGCTACACAGGCGAGAGGCCCTTTACGAATGACAAGCTGTCGCGCTTCACGAAGACATGGACAAGTCTGGAGGACGCTGGCGGTTCACCCTGGGAAAACTGGACAGCCACCGAAAACTGGGCCGCGCTTGTCAACGATAATGACTGGGGTCTCGGCGTTTTCAAGCCGGACGCGTATTCATTCACGGGCGGTTTCTTCGGCACCCCGGGCAAAGGCGGCAGCAAGGATGGGCCGACCGGTTACATCTCGCCGGTTCTGAATGAAATCCTCGACCATAACATCGGGTACGAATACGAATACGTACTTATCGTTGGAAAGCTGGAGGAGATTCGCACCTATGTTTATGAGCACTCGGAGCGTAAATCGCCGCCGGACTATCGCTTCGAGAAGGACCGCCAACATTGGGTCTATCGTAATGCAACCGACTCAGGCTGGCCAATCCGTGGCGGGCTTAAAATCTTGCTCGAAAAGAACGATCCACAACTCATCGGGCCGGTTGGATTCTGGCAGGCTCGTGATGTTGCTAAGATTTATATCCACGCCGCCTGCACTACGCAGAATACCGGGGCAAGGTTGTTCTGGAGAACGCACTCGGAACCTGATTTTGCCGAGCAGAGGAGCGTTTCATTTGAGACTCGTCCCGATGGGCAATATCATACCTACGAAATTGATTTAAGCTCGTCGCCGCACTACAAAGGTGCGATTACGGGCCTTCGCCTGGACCCGGTTTCGACCGGTCATGAGGGCGACTATATCAAAATAGAATACATATCCTGGAGAAAGAAGCCAAAGTAACAAGGCGGAATTCCGATTGTCTAATCCACCAATTCACGAATCATCCCACCTTTAGGGTTGACATTAAGGCAAATCTCACTAAAATATCTATCTCGGATCTCGTGAATCGTATCTCAAGTGAGATATTTCATTGATAAACACAAAGCATATAAGGAGAAAACAGTTGGGTTACAACTGCGTAGTACTTATAAAACAAGTGCCTGATACCAAAAGGATTACAGGCGATGTGATGAACGACGACGGGACGGTGAAACGTTCGGCGCTGCCGGCTATTTTCAACCCGGAAGACCTCAACGCCCTCGAACTGGCTATTCAGATCAAGGACAAGTTCGGGGGGCATATTACCGTAATCACAATGGGTCTGCCGGCGGCAAGCGAGGTTCTTCGCGATTCGCTGTTCCGCGGGGCCGATGCGGCAATCCTGCTGACCGACCGCCGGTGTGCGGCAAGCGATACGCTGGCGACCAGCTATATCCTGAGCTGCGCGGTTAAGAAATTAGACTACGACATCGTGCTCTGCGGCAGGCAGGCCATCGACGGCGATACTGCACAGGTCGGCCCGCAGCTGGCCGAAAAATTGGGGATTACGCAGATTACATACGTCGAAGAGCTTACCGAGCTTTCCGGCAGGACTATCACGGCCAGGCGGAATATCGGCAACGGCTGGCAGCAGGTCAATGCCGCCCTGCCGGTACTGCTGACCGTGACCGGCAATGCGAACGAGCCGAGAGTTGCAGCAGCGAAAAAAATGATGAGATACAAAAACGCCCTGGCACCCGTCGAAGTCGAGCAGAAAATTAAAGCGGAAAATCCGGACGCCGACGAAATGGATATCAAAGAGCTGGCCGAGCATAAGTGCGGCAAATTGATAGAACAAGGGCTGCTGATGAAACAATGGGACCTGGACGCGATTGAGGCCGACCTTAGCTGGTGCGGTATGAACGGCTCGCCGACTAAAGTCCATCGCATCCAGAGCGTCGTATTAGCGGCAAAGGAAACCAAACAGATCGAGCCGAACGAAAAGGCCGTCTCAGATATGATACACGAATTAATTAACGACAAAATTATTGCATAAGGCATTTTATGGTTGGACAATACCGTAAGGCATCCCTCAGGGAGCCCCACCCTACGATATACAACATACGAAATACGAGCGACGAATTATGATAGAAGTGAATAGAAAAGGTGAAGTTTGGGTTTTCGCCGAACAGCATAACGGACGGTTGGAAGATACGCCGGTCGAGCTGATGAGCAAGGCCCGGCATCTTGCCGATACGCTGGGCGTGAAA
>CAZHBL010000356.1:0-5938 GCA_964530105.1 uncultured Pirellulales bacterium
GATGGCGTCTTTTAATGTCCCCGTTCCGCCTTCGACACCGATGACTTTCGCGCCGCAGAGCTTCATTTTGTGGACGTTGACGCTCTGCCGCTCGATGTCGGTGACACCCATAAAGATTTTGGTCTCCATACCGAACAAAGCGCCGATCATGGCGGTGGCCAGGCCGTGCTGGCCGGCACCGGTCTCGGCGATCAGCTTGGTCTTACCCATATATTTTGCCAGAAGACCCTGGCCCAGCGTATTGTTGACTTTGTGCGCCCCGCCGTGCAGCAGGTCTTCGCGTTTGAGATACACATTGAAACCGACGTACTCGCTGAATCTCTGCGCATGATAAAGCGGGCTGGGCCTGCCGGCATAGTTTTTCGAAAGCTCCGCAAGCTCCGTCACGAACTGCCGGTCTTCATAAAAACGATAAAAAGCCTCTTCCAGCTCTTCCAATACCGGAATCAGAACCTCGGGGACATAGAAGCCGCCATAATCTCCGAATCTTCCTCTGTGTTTCATATTTACCCTCTTAAATGTCGTATATTATCGAATAGTTCCTTCATTTTCCTGTGGTCTTTTTTGCCGGGCTCCGCTTCGACGCCGCTGCAGACGTCGATTCCGTAAACACCGAGTTTAACCGCCGCTGCTGCGTTGTCGGGATTTATCCCGCCGGCTAAAAATACTCGCTTACTAATGTGCCCTATGACGTTCCAGTCAAACGTCAGCCCCGTGCCGCCGTATTTATCAGGGTTGAAAGCATCCAACAAAACAGCATCCGTAAAGAAGCTGTCCGCCCTTTTAATATCCGTCTGATCTTTGACGCGTATCGCTTTCATTGTTTTGACACTATGAGAGAGCAGTGATCGACAGAACTCATGGTCTTCGTCGCCATGTAACTGGACCCAGTCCAATTGGCAAACGGCGTTCGTCTGGTGTATATGGTCGATCGAAGCATTCACGAAGACACCGGCGGTGTCTATAAAACCCGGTAGTTTATTGATAATACCCGTAGCTTTTTCCAGCGTGACATATCTCGGACTGTCCGGATAAAAATTGAAGCCCAGCAGATCGGCACCCATATCCATCGCCGCTACGGCGTCATCGTAGTTGGTAATACCACAGATTTTAACCTTTACTATCAACATGTTTATTTCTTGTTTGAAACTTCGATTAACTTTTCCAGGCAAGCCATGGCGCCACCATCGCCGATAGAGGCTTGCGCCAGCGGAACCGCCGAGGCAAAATCATCTGCGATGCCGGCCACGATTATAGCCGCGGCGGCATTGAGAACGACGATATCTTTGCGAGCACCATTGTCTTTGCCGGCAAGAATATCGCGAACGATGCCGGCATTGGCGATTGCATCGCCGGTTCGCAGCTCGTCAATCGACGGCTCGGAAATCCCGAAGTCCGCCGGATCGAGCTTGAACGACGTGAATTTACCGTCGATGAGCTGTCGAATTTGCGTTGTTCCGAGGGTGCTTATTTCATCCATTCCTTGGCCGTGAACGACCATAGCCCTTTTGGCGCCCAGCATTTGCAGCGTCTCGCATATTCTATCGAGAAGCGCTTCTTCGGCTACACCCATAACCTGTGCCGTGACACCGGCCGGGTTTGCCAGCGGCCCGAGAATATTGAAGGCGGTCCTGAAGTCGAGGCTCTTGCGAATAGGCTGGACAAACTTCATTGCGGGATGGAATTTCGGCGCGAACATAAAGCCAATATGGGCCTGCTGAATACATTCAGCTACGCCATCCGGCCCAGGGTCGATATTGACTCCCAGCTCTTCCAATACATCGGCCGAGCCGCACTTGCTTGTGATGCCGCGATTGCCGTGTTTGGCCACATAAGCCCCGGCGCCGGCTGCTACAAGTGCGGCGCATGTCGAGACGTTGAATGTCTTGACGGCGGCGCCGCCGGTCCCGCATGTGTCAATCAGGTTATCGATGCCGGTTTCGACACGCACCACGTGATCACGAAGCGACTGGGCCAGACCGGCGATCTCGGAAGACGTCGCACGTTTCATTCTCATCGCCGCCAGAAACGCCGCTATCTGGACTTCCGTCACCTCACCGGTAAATACCATGTCCTGAAGCTCTTTCGCCTGATCGAACGTCAGGTCACCGCCATCTAAAATGATTTCGAGAAATTTGGTTATTGCAGCCATTTCTTTCCTTTCCTATCCAATCTTCTCTGCCACCGCAATAGACAAAACATTTTCGATAATCTTGCCGCCCGCCGGCGTTAGAATGCTTTCAGGGTGAAACTGTACGCCGAATATCGGAAATTCTTTGTGACGGGCTCCCATTACTACTCCTTCAAACTCAGCAGTCTTTTCCAGGCAATCCGGCAGCTCCAGCGCGCAAAGGCTATGATAGCGTCCGGCCTGCAGCGGATTTTCGACGCCGGCGAAAATACCTTCTCCGTTATGGGTAACTCTCGAAGGCTTGCCGTGCATCGGTTCCGGAGCATGGCCGACTTTGCCGCCGAAATACTGCACAATGACCTGATGACCCAGGCATACGCCGAATATCGGCAGCTTGTCTTTGAAGTAATCGACGGCTGAAAGTGAGACACCTGCCAAATCCGGGGTACCCGGCCCCGGCGAAATCACGAGCAGGTCCGGCTCAAATTCCCCAGCCACCCTTTTTAGCTCATCAAGCTCGGTATCTGCCCGGTAAACTTTCGCCAGACAATTCCGCTTACAAAAATCATCGACCAGATTGTACGTGAACGAATCGAAATTATCTATGAATAAAACTTTCCTGCTTATATCTTCCATAAAAATTTACACCTCTTATTGCCCTTCCTGCGAAAGCAAGAATCCATTTTTTTTTATTATTTTTCAATAATAGCCCGCAAACAAGAACCCGCCTTGTGTTCAGTTTCCTCAAATTCGGTTTTCGGGACACTGTCATGAACTATGCCCGCGCCGACCCGGATATAAGCCGTATGGTTCCTGACCTGAAGACTTCTTATTGTGATACAACTGTCGAATTGGCCGTCCACGGTCAGATAACAGACGGCCCCGCCGTAATAGCCGCGTTTGGTCTTTTCAAGCCGGCGGATGATTTTCATCGCTTCAATTTTCGGTGCTCCGGTAAGCGTCCCCATATTCATCGTGGCAAGATAGGCGCTTAGTGCATCAAGCTCAGCGGCGAGCGTGCCCCTGACATTACTGACTAAGTGCTGGACCGACTCATATTTTTCGACCGTCAGCAATTCGGTCACCACCCTGCTGCCCGGCTTAGCTACGCGGGCAATATCGTTTCTGGCCAGATCGACCAGCATCATGTGCTCGGCCAGTTCCTTGCGGTCGATTTTTAGCTCGGCTTCGTATCTGAAATCGGTGTCGAGATCGATTTCGTTTCCGACCCGGCCTCTGGGTTTTGTACCGGCTATCGGCCTTATCTCTACCTGGCGGTCCTTTGTGCCGCTGACGCGCAGATTCAGCTCGGGACTGGAGCCCATCAGCACTGTATTCGGCGTATTGAGATAGAACATGTATGGCGAAGGATTCAGCCTCCTGAGTCTTTTGTAAACGTCGAGCGGTTCATCCGGACAAGGCTCCATTTTCGTCCTGCTCAGGACGACCTGAAAAATGTCACCATCAATGATATGCCGCTTGGCTGTTTTAACAATCTGCTCGTACTCAGTCTGATCGGTATCTGTCGCCGCCGCGGGCAGCTCTCCCGTGAATTTCTGCCCTTTCGGCGGCTCGAACCTCGCTATATTAAAGTAGAAATCGAAACTGCTTTGGGCCTCCCGGACGGCCGCCTGGCGGTCGCCGTTCGTGATTATACAATTAACAATTATGTAGCTTTTACTTCGTTCGTGGTCCATCAGGAAAATATTGTCGGCAAAGTAAAGCTCGTAATCAGGATTGCCTAAAAGGTCGGTTTCGCTGGCGGGGAGTTTTTCAAACTGGTCTATGAAATCGTAGCTCAAAGCACCGAGTAATCCACAGGTAACCCGGAAGGGCTTGCTGGCCAGACTAAAGGCAAAAGCAACAGCCCGTAAGACATCCGTTTGATTTGTGCTTCGCAGCCGGGATTGCTCATCAACCAACTTCTCATCCTGCCTGATACGGCCGGTGATTTCCTCCGGGCAGAATGTAATCGATTCACAAAAAGCGAACCGATCTTTATTAGCGGAAAGAAAGTCCAACATGCGTTTTCCGGTTTTACTGAGGGCTTTGATAGTGAAATCGGCACCTGTACCGGTTAGGTAAAGAGCGGGTCTGGCAGTGCCGAAACTCAGGGCGTTTTCCGACAGATGGTCACTTGCTTCGAGCAGGCAGCAATTTTTTGCCCGGCCATAGTCGCTGAGCCTGGCAAAAAAATCCACCGGCTCGTCTATATCAATCTCTTTGACAATAGGCACGATTTGACCGGGCCTGGCGCCGAGTATTACCTGTTTATAGTCATCCATATCTCAAATCCTTTATTGCAGTTTTTATGCCCAAACGGCGGAAAATACAAACAAAAAAAGCAGCCTGCCGTTCCGACAGGCTGCGCTTTTCGCAATTCTAACTAATTTTATACAGCAAATTGCCGCTTACCTGCCGGAATTTATCCTACAGGCCACCACCAGTTACCGGTATTTTTGCGGTTAATTTGCCTCATGATTTCTATATTAAACCAATTTTCGTCGATTTTGTCAAGCGAAAAATATTAAAAATCTGAGATCCGGCGCGCTTTTCACAGCCCGGCGGCTTTTCGGAGCTTTGCCGCCATATCGGTCATCTCCCATGTAAAGCCGGAACCCTTTCGGCCGAAGTGCCCGCAGTGAGAGGTTGGCGTAAAGATCGGCCGGGCCAGCTTCAAGTAGGCAATCATTTTCTTGGGCGTCAGCGGGAAGAGCTTACGGATTAGCTCACTAAGCACTTGCTCGCTCACTTTTCCAGTTCCTGCCGTATCCACAAATACTGAAATCGGCTCTGCGACTCCGATGGCATAGGAAAGCTGCACTTCACAGGCATCAGCCAGGTCTGCCGCCACCACATTCTTAGCAATGTATCGGGCCATATAACTTGCTGTCCTGTCCACTTTCGTCGGATCTTTTCCGCTGAAGGCGCCTCCCCCGTGACTGCCTCTTCCGCCGTAGGTATCGACGATAATTTTCCGCCCGGTCAGGCCACAATCGGCTTTGGGGCCGCCTTCCACAAATCGGCCGGTCGGATTGATATGAAATATGGTCTTTTTATCAACAAGACGCTTAGGCAGGACGGGAAGAATTACTTTTTCGATAATTTGTTTCCTCAATTCCTTGTCCGAAACCGCCGGTGAGTGATGAGTAGAAACAACAACTGTATGAATTCGTTTCGGTTTACTTTTTTCATACTCTATCGTCACCTGGCTTTTGCCGTCAGGCCGCAGCCACGGCAGCTTTTTGCTCTGACGCATCTTTTCCAGCCGGGTTGTTAGCGCATGCGCCAATTGGATCGGCATTGGCATCAGCTCCGGCGTCTCTTTGCAGGCATAGCCGAACATCATTCCCTGGTCACCGGCGCCCTGCTCCTTATGCCGGCCGGTTCCCTCAGTTACGCCCTGTGAAATATCGGGACTTTGCTTTGCAATCGCCACCATGACGGCGCAATGCTCGTAATGAAAGCCGAGTTCCGGGTCGTCGTATCCAATCTCTTTTATTGTATTGCGAACAATCGTCGGAATATCAACGCGGGCCGTGGTTGTAATCTCACCGGCCACCACGACCATGTCGGACTTTACCAGTGTTTCACATGCCACCCTGCTTTTCGGGTCCTGTGCGAGCATCGCATCCAGAATCGAATCGGATATGCGATCGGCCACCTTGTCCGGATGACCCATTGTCACGGACTCGCTGGTAAAAAGATATTTCTTAGTACCTTTACTTACTGATTTTTTTGCCATCTTTTACTTATCCTTTCTACGAACCATCGTTAATTGTCCAATCATACGTCATATACTTAATT
>CAZHBL010000357.1:0-5934 GCA_964530105.1 uncultured Pirellulales bacterium
AATCTCGTCTGCGGCCCGGCGGAAATCCCGCAGATAAAGCAGCTTATCACGGAAGCTCTGGAAGAGAAAAAGAAACCTCTGGCGATAACTAAAAGAATCCGCCGGAAGGCTCCCGAACAGCAGAATCGGGCGCTCGAAGAATTCGAATCGGCCTACGGCATTGAGGGCGAGTCGATCCCGGCCCAGGCATTCGTCCGGGTCATGCGAGGCTGTAATAATTTCTGCTCGTACTGTGTAGTTCCCTATGTTCGCGGGCCGGAAGTATCCCGGCCGCCCGAAGCAATAATCGAGCAGATAAAGAAATTGACTGACCATGGTGTCAAACAAGTCACGCTCCTTGGCCAGACAGTTAATTCGTACAAATACAAACAAGGCGAAAAGACCTGGTCCCTGGCGGATTTACTCGAAGCGGCGGGCAATATCGAAGGGATAGAATGGCTCCGGTTCGTAACCAGCTATCCTTCCGAAGAGTTCTTCGAAGAGATAATGAACGTCATGGCCGGCTCGCCCAAGGTGTGCGAGTATTTGCACATGCCCGCCCAGAGCGGCTCGGACAACATCCTGCTCGCGATGAATCGCAACTATACCGCCGCCTGGTACCTGGAGCTGCTCGACCGGGCAAGAGCGATTGTGCCTGACATCTCAATAGCGGGTGATTTCATCGTCGGTTTTCCGGGCGAGTCTGACAAAGATTTCCAGGCTACCGTGGACCTGGTCAAAAAGGCCAGGTACAAAAATGCTTTTATTTTCAAATACTCGCCCCGACCGGGAACAGCTTCGGACAAAAAATTGCAGGACACCGTTTCTGCCGAAGTAAAGCAGAGGCGAAATATCGAACTTCTCGACGTGCAGGAAAAAATTAGCAATGAACTAAGTCGGGACTTTCTGGGTAAACAAGTGAAGGTCCTGGTCGAAGGATTGAGCAAGAAGCCGCATCTGAACGCCCCTGAGACCGGAGATGCCCCGCAACTTGTCGGCAGGACATCGGGCGACTGGATTGTTGTCTTTAACGGCCCCGAATCTTTGGCCGGTAAATTCGCGGAAGTAAAAATAGAAGGCGTTAGCCCACTGACATTGTTCGGAAGGCTTGCCTGAGTGTAATTTAGAATAAAGGAGTCCGGCTCATGGGAAAGCTGAGGGATAAAAAAGGTTATATTTGCGATATGGACGGCGTCATCTACCACGGCGGCAGACTGGTCGATGGCGCAAAAGAATTCGTCGATTGGCTGAAGAATCAGAACAAGAGTTTTCTGTTCCTTACCAACAGCAGTGCAAAGTCGCCCAAGGAGCTGAAACAGAAGCTCGCTCGCATGGGGATCGACGTGGGAGTCGAAGATTTCATCACATCCGCCCATGCCACGGCGAGTTTTCTGGCCAGTCAGAATCCAAACGTTGGCGTATACGTCATTGGCGAGTCGGGCCTGATCAACGCCCTGCATGATGCCGGCTTCTACATCGACCAGGTGAATCCCATGTATGTCGTTGTCGGTGAGTCCAAGACATACAATTTCGAACAGATCGAGACTGCGGTTCACTTAGTGCTCGGCGGTGCGAAGCTGATTGGGACTAATTCCGACCTGACGGGGCCGTCGGAAAAAGGCATTGTGCCCGCCTGCAGGGCCCTGGTGGCGCCTATAGAGATGGCTACGGGCAGGCAGGCATATTTCATCGGCAAGCCGAATCCCCTCATGATGCGGCACGCAATCAAGAAAATCGGATGCAAACTGGAGGATACGCTCATCATTGGCGATAGGATGGATACGGATATCATCGCCGGCATCGAATCGGACATCGAAACGGCACTGGTCTTGAGCGGCATTACCAGGCGAGAGGACCTGGTAAAATACCCATATCAACCAAACTATATCTTTAATCGTGCGGCCGACATTATCGACGCTGAATAGACAACACGGAATACTATTTACACCAAGGGCAGGATATTAGCGAACAGCAGCGAAAATAGAAAACCCACTACCGCGAGCAAGCTGACCGTTACCGTCCAGGTCTTCAGAGTCTCAACCTCCGTCAGCCCGCTCATCTTGGCGAATATCCAGAAGCCGCTGTCGTTCATCCAGTTGCCACACTGCGCTCCGAAGCCGATGGCCGTCGCGATATAGACCGGGTGATAACCCAATACCTCTTTCGAGACAATCAAAGGCGCCAACATGCCCGAAGTCGCAATCATCGAAACCGTGCTCGAGCCCTGGGCGAACTTGATAAGAAACGCCACGAAGAAAGCGATAAACAGCATGCTCATTCCGCCGATTTGCCCGGCAGTCTCGCCGACGAAAATTTTCGTGATGGCCGGGCCGATTTGCGCTGCTTCGAGCATCTTGCCGAACGCCCCGCCGGCGCTGGTGATAAGAATAATCACGCCGCCGCTCATCAGCGAACTCTCGATTATCTTGGCCAGCTCGTCTTTGCCCGGCCGCCGCTGCCGCCACAGCACAATAATCGCAACCGCCGCAGCAAGCAGCATCGCCAGATTCGCATTGCCTATAACCGAGGTGATCTCGAGCGCCTGTTTAGCTGCCGGACCGGCATCGGGTCGATCGGCTAAAGTCTTTGCGACCGTATTGGCCGATATCATAAGCACAGGCAGGATAATCGGCATCAGTGACCACAATAAACCCGGCAGCTTATCGTCGGCAAGCGGTTCAGGCTCGGGCACACCGCTGGCCAGCGGCCGCATCGGTATATCCATTCGCCGCGCCAGCCAGTTTACGAAAAAGAGTATCACCACCGCCGTCGGAATCGCCACAAGCAGTCCGATGCTTATCATGACTCCCAAATCAATTCCAAGCTCCGCAGCAATCAGCAGCGGCCCCGGAGTTGGCGGAACAAGAGAATGCGTGATTGACGCCCCGGCTCCCATCGCCAGTATCAGCAGCACGTAGCTTTTTCCCGTCCGCCGGTGCATCGACCTCGCAAGAGGAAGCAGCAGGTAGAACACCGTATCGAAAAACACTGGAATCGACAGCACAAATCCGCTGGACATCAGCGACACAGCGCAGCGTTTTTCCCCAAGCAGCCGTAAGAACATCCGCACAATTCTGTCCGCCGCCCCGCTGTCGATAAGGCACCTGCCGATGACCGCCGCCAATGCGATAACAACGCCGATCTTGCCCGCCGTTGCGCCGAACTCAATGGCCACGCGCGAAATCTTCTCGCTCAATTCGCCGGGGGCAAGCAGACTGACCACGATTGCTGCCGTGATCAGCGCTAAGAAAGCGTTTATTCGCAGCACCACAATCATGCCGATAACGACCGCCACTCCGATTGCTAAAATAATCATTGGATTCAACAAAGCTCGAACCTCCTTTACTTTTTTAGAGTTCCTCTGTTACACATCAATTCATCATCTAAAAAGTTGCATCAGCGTCACCGGAATATACACCACGCATACATAACCGAAAAACACGGCAGTGATAACCAGTCCGACCGCAAATATGCTGCTCGGCCGTAAAACCTCATACGCCTCTTTCGAGAGCATCTTCGGCATCACAACGAAAAGTCCCACAGCAACAAGGACCGCCTGCAGACCTGTTAGCAGCACACCCTCAAGGACCGAAGAAAGTTTCAGCAGGAATATGGGCTTTACACCCAACACGAATACAACAACCATGCTCGCAATAAAGAAAAATATCAGAAATCCTCTGAACTGCGTCTTCCACGCAAACCGCCTGTCGAACCCCCGAATGCAAATCCGGCACGAATCGGCCAGCAGCCTCGGCCAGCCCGCCAATTGCCCCACTATCGTCGAGACCATCGCCACCGCCCCGCATATTCGAAAGATAAATCCCCCCACCTTGTCCCAGCGAGCGCTGAATACGCGTGAAAGCGTCTGCGCCATATCGTCGTTACTCGGTACGATTTTCTCGACACCGAGTATCCCCGCCCCGGATATCAGAAACGCCGCCGTCACCGCGATCCCCAAAATCATCGCCAAAGCGGAATCCATATACAGCACGTGGCACCAGCCTTTGATCCTGTCGGCAACCTCGCGGCTCATCCGCCGCAGCGACGCGACATCGGCCGCCCTGCCGTACCCCCGTCCGGCCGTCGCGCCATACCCGGCCCCTATCACCCAATACGTATACCACACCTGGCTGGCAAAGCCGCCCGCCCCCCAGCCCAGGACCGGCAGTATCTCGTCCCACGCGTTGTTTGAGACTTGTTCGACGCCGACGGCCCATTCCGGAACAGACGGAATGCCGAACGTAAAACCCTTGAGCAACTCTTCCAAACCCGGCAACACATGTGCAGCAATGTAGAACGCCCCCAACACAATGATCAGTACGAATATGCTCATCACGATCTTCAATACGCTGAACACACCCGACCACGCCACCGCGAACGCGAAGAACGCCGCGAACCAGCCGCAAAGCTTCATGTCCAGGCAAGGTATAAGACTGTGAATAAACGCTCCCGCAGATGCCGCCAGTGTCCCGATAGATAACACACCACAGACAATCTGCACGACCATCACCAGCCATACCGCCCAATTTCTCGGCCCGGGCGTCCGGCTGAACATATCGATCATCCCTTCGCCCGTACAGACCGTATACCGGGCGCCGCTGACTCCTATCCAGAACTTCAGGAATACACCGATAACAACAGCCCAGAGCACGGCCGTACCCAATATCGCGCCGGTCCGCGTAGCGATCACCACCTCGCCCGAGCCGATGTATTCCGCCGCCCAGACAAATGACGGCCCGATAAGCACGATTGCTGCAAGACCGATCGGTGGTTTTTTAATTGTCATGTCGCTACCGTTGTTAGTGTTTTCTTTTATACGTATTAATCCCTTTATACGTGATTTCTAAAGCCGGCGAGCTTTTGTCTTGCCAGTAACTTACCTGCATAAAATCAAACTGTCCACAGTTTTTTGCAAGTCGCAGAAGATCGGTGAATTGAATGTTATTAATCTGTCACTGCCAATACTGCTTTACGAACTGAAAAGCAATCATCCCCCGAGAAAAGCAGGTGGCACGTTGTGCCGTCGGCGCTGATCCACTTGGTAGGAAATGAGCTGGTTTCGCCCGGACCGACGTCCCAGCTTTCTGTATAAAACACGGTAGTCCAGGGCCCCCAGGGTTGAGGGGCATCGTATATGCCGAAACCTCCTTGAAACCGCGGCCCTCGTTCATCCTTGCTGAACGGAAGAATCTGGCACCATAAATATCTTCTTAGTCCGGCGTTATAACTCATTCCGCTTCGGTAGCACTTTTGAGGATTGACAAATACCGCCCCCCTGTCTCGAATATCTTTCGTCCATATCGGCCCGGCCGATCCATTAAGGCCTTTGTAAAACTCGTAAGCTCCGCGTTCCTTTATTCTATCCTTCGGTACTCGTGCCATAATAAACCGGTTGGCCGGTTCGTAAGCGCTTTCGCTATCAAGTGAGTAAATGTAGATAAAATCATCGTGTGCATTGGCGTAGTTCCTGCCGAAGTTCAAAAACATCGGGGCACCGAAACTTTCCGTGAACTTCCAGTCGCACCATGTCCAGCTCACGCCATGGTCTTCGGACCAGGCAAGCTGAGAATTGCCGGTATTGCGAACGAGCATATAAAGCACGCCGTCGACCATCAGCATACCGCTGGCCTTTGCGCCTTTGACCCCCTGCCCCATGCGTTCGCCGGTCTTAGTGCGAATGTTGGTCCCGCTGAAATCGGGCGGCGACCCGGCGATCTTAGCTATGCCGAGACTGAGCTTTTCCTTCGTCTTCGGCTCGAATCCCCAGCCGTCCCCATAGGCGGTGTATTGATTGTCATCATCGGACCAGGTTATAGGCCAATTGTCACTTCCGGAGGCTTTGCGGATAATTTCATCGGTCGGCGCCCATACAATCTTCTTTATCACGGGACTGGGCGGA
Source organism: uncultured Pirellulales bacterium (assembly GCA_964530105.1). Classification (GTDB taxonomy): domain Bacteria; phylum Planctomycetota; class Phycisphaerae; order Sedimentisphaerales; family Anaerobacaceae; genus JAFGPJ01. The sequence goes on from CAZHBL010000357.1 coordinate 5,879, forward strand.
TAAGGCGGACCGGCGACAGCCTCCATGACGGGATTGAATAAATACTGCTCTATTCC
>CAZHBL010000358.1:0-5934 GCA_964530105.1 uncultured Pirellulales bacterium
TCTTTTTTTCGTGCCTCAAGTGTAGCCTATACTATGTACTGATTAGTAAGTGCCATTAAAATATACGAATGTAACGGTTTTTCTGTTTGTAACGATTATTTTGATTGTAGTGATTCTTCCCAATCTCTGCAGGTAGCTGGGCAGGAAGTGGCCGGTGAGCTATAAATAAGGATTAAATCAGTTGAAAGTCCGGCATGAATTTGGTAATCTCAAGGAATGAATAGTCTGAATAGATTGCTAAATCTTTTATATGAAGGATTCCAGTCATATACCGGCTGACTGATATACGAGCGTCTGCCCAGGCGTCGCAGCATAAAAGCCGAATCAATACATTGAAAAAAGTGAATATAAAGAAACTCTAATTATTATTAGCAGGAGTAAAAAATGAAAACTAATATGATATTGGTAGCAGTGATTGTAATAGTAGCGTCCGGCGGTGCTTTGGCCGATTGGCCGCAGTATCTCGGGCCGGACAGGAATGCTATCTCGCCGGAGAAGGGGCTGCTGCGGTCCTGGCCGGAGGCCGGTCCGAAAGTGCTCTGGACAATCTCTCTCGGTGCCGGCTACGGCGGGGCGGCCATAAGTGACGGCAAGGTCTATGTCCTGGATCGGGATGGAAATGATAAAGATGTGCTGCGATGCCTCGATTTGACCACAGGCGAAGAGCTGTGGTCGTGTGCGTACGATGCGCCGGGCAGGGTCCAGCATCCGGGCTCAAGAAGCACCCCAGCGATTGACGGCAACTACGTTTACACGTGCGGGTCGTTCGGCGATTTATATTGCTTCGACAAGAACACTCACAAGCCGGTCTGGAACAAGAACATCTGGAAAGACTATGACGACAGCAGTGGCCCCAGGTGGGCCATCAGTCAAAATCCGCTGATTTACGGAGATTCGGTGATTGCAGCGTCGCAAACATCGAAGGCCGGCGTTGTTGCATACGAAAAACTGACCGGAAAGGTCAAGTGGGCCTCCCCGGCTCTTCCGGGTGGGGTCGGTTATGTCAGCCCGAAAATCGTGAAGATTAACGGAAATGACAATCTGGTAATGATTACGGCAGGTCAACGAGGCGGTGGGGGCGGTGCGGTTATTGGGATGGATCCTGAAAACGGCAAACAATTGTGGATATATAAAGGCTGGAGCTGCCAGATTCCAATTGCAAATGTTACCCAAATCGGTGATGGGCGACTGTTTGTCACCGGCGGATATAAGGCCGGCTCAGCGATGATTAAAGTCGAGAAGAAGGGCGATTCTTATACTGTGACCGAAGTATATAAGACCGACGACTTCGGCACGCACGTTCATCCGGCTATCCTCTACAAGGGACATCTGTACGGCCACTGCACGACGAACACCCGCCGGGACGGGATGGTGTGCATGGACCTCGACGGCAAGGTCAAGTGGAAGACGGGGCGTTCGCCCGTATTCGACAAAGGCGGTTTCATTCTGGCGGATGGGCTAATCCTCAGCGTCGACGGGCAGAAGGGGATTCTGTATCTTATCGAGCCTGATCCGGCGGGTTATAAAGAATTAGCTAAAGTCAAGCTACTCGATACTAACGAATGCTGGGGTGAGCTGGCCCTGGACGATGGAAAGCTGCTGATTCGCGATCAGAAGCAAATGAAATGCGTTGTCGTTAAGTGATTTTACTTGCGAAGTGGTTTTTTATTACTACGATTTCAATATAAAATTCCTATAAACAATCTGTATTCCGGCAAAAATAGATATCCATCTCTGATTGATTTGGGGGAAGGTTGATATCTGTGGAGTCATTTTGGAGTCGTGATATCCCCTTGTCTTCGTATTATTGTTCAACTCATAAAATAGTGTATTTTCGAAGAATTGAGTAGTATTTGTGTCATCTCTTTATTCACGATATAATAGTATGAATACATTTTGACGTCCGGATCCGGGAATAATAATGACTGATGTTACACGTATTTTGAACGCAATAGAGCAGGGAGATACACAAGCCTCCGACGAGTTGCTCCCATTAGTCTACGGCGAGCTGCGGGTCATTGCCGCTCGAAAAATGTCCCATGAACCACCAGGTCAGACTCTTCAGGCCACGGCACTTGTGCACGAAGCCTTCATTAGGCTGGTTGGCAACGAACCTGCAGGCTGGGATAGTCGGGACCACTTCTTCCTGGCGGCGGCCGAAGCAATGCGGAGGATTCTCGTTGAAAATGCGAGACGTAAGAAGAGCCAGAAACGCGGGGGTGGATATGAAAGAGTGAATCTTGACGAGCTGACCATTTCCATCACCGGCCCTTCGGACGACATCATTGCGATTAGCGAAGCCGTTGACAAGCTGTCAGCCAAAGATCCGGAAGTGGCGAAACTGGTTAAATTGCACTACTTCTCCGGACTGACTCTCGACCAGGTCGCCCAGCTCCGTGGGATCGGCCGCCGCACTGTAGTAAAATACTTATCTTATGCCCGCGCTTGGCTGCGTCGTGAGATTGCCCGGATTAATGAGTCTCGTTCACCATAAACCCTCAGGAAACTCATATATTGCTGTTTATGGCATTTGATAGAGTGGAAATGCGGCCTGATCTGGAAAATTTTTACTTTTGCAGGATTTTTCGTGCCCTGTTTTGCTCTATATTTCGCATTTCATTATAGAAGGCAAGTTTGAATAAGGCCATTTTATGAATTCAAAATCAGTTGATGTTAAATCGATTTTTGCCGAGGCGCTTGATAAAACGGATTCCCATGAGCGGGCCTCGTACCTGGACAGTGCTTGTGGCAGCGATAAGGTCCTGCGGGAAGAAGTGGAATCGCTCCTGATATCGAATGAGCAGGTGGGCGGACTTCTTCGGTCACCTGAACTTGATACAGGGATTACACAGGACAGCCCAGGCATACTTGAGGGCTCCGGTATCGAGATTGGGCGCTATAAGCTGTTGGAGAAGATAGGAGAGGGCGGCTTTGGGGTAGTCTATATGGCCGATCAAACCAAACCTATCAACCGGCGGGTTGCACTTAAGATTATCAAATTAGGTATGGACACGAAGGAGGTAATCGCTCGTTTTGAGGCCGAACGGCAGGCCCTGGCAATGATGGAGCATCCGAATATCGCCAAGGTGTTCGATGCGGGAGCTACTGATACGGGCCGTCCGTATTTCGTGATGGAATTGGTCAAGGGCATACCTATTACGGAGTACTGTGACAATAATAATCTCGATACACAGCAGCGTTTGGAGCTTTTCATCGATGTATGCAAGGCCGTTCAACATGCACATCAGAAAGGCATCATCCACCGGGATCTCAAGCCTTCTAATGTGATGATTACGCTGCACGACGGCAAGCCGGTGCCCAAGGTAATCGATTTTGGCATCGCCAAGGCTACCGGGCAGCGACTTACGGAAAAGACTCTCTTTACCCGCTTTGCTCAGATGATCGGTACACCTGAGTATATGAGTCCTGAGCAGGCGGAATTCAGCGGACTTGACGTTGATACACGCAGCGATATCTATTCCCTTGGCGTTCTGCTTTACGAGTTGTTAACCGGAGTGACTCCATTTGATGGGAAGAAGCTGCGCGAAGCGGGGTACGTGGAGATGCAGCGCATCATCCGTGAGCAGGAACCTGTTAAACCGTCCACGAAACTTAGTACTCTTGGCGATACGCTGACCGATGTAGCCAAACACCGCAGGGTAGCACCAGAAGCCCTGAGAAAATTGATGCGCGGCGATCTGGACTGGATCGTGATGAAGACGCTGGAGAAAGACAGGACACATCGGTACGAGACTGCGCACGCCCTGGCCGAAGACATCGAACGCCACCTGCGGCATGAACCGATAGCCTCAGCTTCACCCGGCACGGTTTATCGCATTAGGAAGTTCCTGCGGAGACATCGTGCTCAGGTGGTTATGTGTTCGGCGGCGGCTGTTATCGTAGTCGGCCTGCTACTCGTAGGGACCGCGTATGTCCGCTTCAGGACCGAGCAAATCCGAAGTGACCATATCAAGTCAATCGCATTGGTTGAAGATTTAATCACCAGCGGCGACTATGAGCGGGCCCTGTCCGAAATCAAACCTGTCCTTTCGAGCCGGTTCGTCGGGCCTGAGGCTAAACTCCTGAACGCCCGTATACTACTGGAGCTGCAAAGACCCGATGCCAGCGTCGAACAGTTGTTAACGCTGCTGAATGAGCGCTCTGAAATCGCAGCAAACGCTCATTTTCTCCTCGCGCGGATTTATCTGGAGTCCGCAGCCGACGATCCTCATATGAAGGACAAAGCGGAGGTTCACCTGCAACATGGGGAACAATTGCTGCCGAGAACAGCCGAGGCTTATTTGCTGCGTGCCATGATAGCACAGACCGTACAGGAGACTCTCGGATGGCTGAACGAAGCCCTGCAACTGGATCCTTCAAATTATGGTGCTCGCCGGACTCGCGCCCTAACATACTACGCACTTCGTGAATATCATGATATGGAGACGGAGGCATCCGTAATGATCGGCGGCCAGCCGAAGAATCCGGAGGGCTATTCGCTTCGTGCCATCGCAAGGCGTGAATTGGCACTGGCGCAAAACGACAGCAAATTACTTGACGATGCAGTTGCGGATCATAGCAGGGCGGTAGGCCTTACATCGCCGCGTGACAAACGTCTGGCGGAATTCTGTGACCAGCGCCGCCAGACTCTCATGCAGATAGGTAAATACGAATACGCTCTCGCCGACATTCAGACTTGCCTAAAAATTCAACCCAACGAGCCGATATACCATTTCAACATGTTCTGTGTTTTGTTAGCACTGGGTAATTACGAGAACGCTCAGGCCGAATACGACAATATTCTCAGTTCGCGTCTAATGAACCGAGTACGTCTTGATTGTTTGGCGGCCAAGTATGTTTTCGACAGCTTGTGGTCGGGAAGATCATGGTACCTTAAGGACAGGCCGCCGGTGGGGAAGGCCTTTGCCGGCATGCACGAAGCCGCCCGGCAATACGGCCAGCTTGCCGGGCGAGCCAGGCGTGTCGTGGCCGAAGGTTTTCACCCGAGCTTCTCACCGGATGGCATCCAATTGGCTTATAGCAGGGGAGTCCTTGGCGCCAGCGGCATTGAAATTCTTCATCTCAGCACCGGCAAGAGACGGTTGTTGACAGTGCCCGGCAAAGACCCTGCTTGGTCTCCGGACGGACAATATATTCTGTACGTTCGTGACAGACAGGTTTTGTCGATGAAGGACTTGACGTTACCGGGCGAGGGGGTGCAACAGCCGTGGGAGAAGGAAGAGGTTTGGATTGTCAAAGCCGACGGCACCGAACGTCCGCGGTTTCTGGCCAGAGGCGGCTGGCCGAACTGGTCCGGTGATTCAAACAGGCTTTATTACCACAGCCGCTTGGACAATGTGGTCTATTCTATATCAACGGATCCTAATAATACGAAATCGAAGGAGATTTTCGCGTGCGAGTCACAATTTCCGGTCGTATCACCAGATGAGAAATTCATAGCATTCATCGAAAATAAGACCGGCACGTTTAAGATAGTGGATTTAACTGATAAATCGGTTGAAGCATCCTGGTTGGGACCAGATGAAAAGGGGGCGACGTTTATCTGCTGGTCAGTCGATGGAAAAAGGCTGGCTATTGGAGATTATTGGCAGGGAGGGCTCTGGATTTTCGATATGAACACTAAGACGGCTACTAAGATAATCGACGGTTCATTTGCCTGGTGTGGTTGGTCGGCTCCTGATATGAGCCGCATGGTCATCGAACACGTATATGGGCAGTGGCATCACGAAATCTGGATTGCCGATGTTGTGAAGGACGGCATCCCGATGGTTATCCGGAAAGACTCTGACATGTAAAAATAACTACAAAAATATGTGATTAAGCTGGGACAAATCCCGTTTGTACCCATGCATTTAATTGTTAAAGACTTCCGCAAAATGAGTGATTTTTGACAGAGGTCAGAGTTGATAAGCA
>CAZHBL010000359.1:0-5918 GCA_964530105.1 uncultured Pirellulales bacterium
TGCAGAAGTTCGCCGACGGGACTGAGCCGATGACAATGGGTTATTTGATTACGGGCCGTCTCAAGAGCAGCTTTCCAGACGGCATCAAGGTTGATAGCAAGTCTCCGGATCCGAACGATCCGAATGAGACCGTGACAACAACCAGGCAAGTCACAGGCTTGAAAGAAGCCAAGGAAGATTGCGCGGTGGTTGTTTTCTCTGATGTTGACTTTATCAGCGATAATATGGCATACCAGAGTTCTTTCTTCGGCAAGGTAGTTGTTGGCGATAACGCTACCTTGATGTTGAACGCGATTGACGATTTAAGTGGTTCGAGCGATCTGGTTTCTATCAGGTCCAGAGGGAACTTCAAGCGGCCTTTTACGGTTGTTGACGAAATCGAGCGGAAGGCGGAGGCCGAGACGGCGGAAGAGGTAGAAAAAATTAACCTGCAGATTGCCGGTTTCCAGGGCGAACTGCAGTCGATTCTGGCCTCCGCGAAAGAAGGCCAGGAAGAAGTTATCGGCAGTTCGATTGTCCAAAAGAAACAACAAGTTGAGTTGAAGATTCATCAGGCCCAGCGTCAATTGCGCCAGGTCAAGATGACAAGGCGTGAAAAAATCGAGCATTTGGGTAATCAATTGCGTCAGGCTAACATGCTTGCCGCTCCGATGGTGATTCTGATTATTGCCATTGTGCTGGGTGTCCGTAGCGGCATGAGAAAGAGACATTATATCAGTCATGCGAGCGATGCTTGATATGAGACAGCAGAAGGAGTCTTATAGATGAGTAATAAAAATCTTACGATATTGGGAATTGTGGCGGTTGTAATGTTGTTATGGGCTGTGGTGCAGTCGCGCATCTCGAACAAACCAGGGGCCGAACCGGCCAGGCCAGTCTATCTGATTCAGGGATTTGACCCTTCCGGTGTGGACAGCATAGTCATAGGCACGGGGGAAGCGGCGTTCACTCTCAAACGCCAGCAAGGCGGCTTTGTTGTCGTCGATAAGGATAATTATCCTGCCAAGACCAGTGAAATTAACAGTCTGATCACAAAATGTCTGGATATTCAGACCACGGAATTTGTAACCGACAACCCGGCGAACCACGAAGACCTTGAGGTAACGGAGGAAAAGGCTCGCAGCGTTATTAAGTTCATGAAGGCGGATCCGAACTCTCCGCTGCTTACAGGGGTGATCATAGGCAAGACGAAAGAACTTGGACAGGGCAGTTATGTCAGATTGCTGTCGAGTGATTCCGCTTCGAGCAACAGGGTTTACGTTACATCAAACGCGCCCTGGTTCGGAGGCGGGGCGATTAATTACATTGATCAGGAACTGGTTGCGGCGAAGCGCGAAGATATTGATTCGGTGACGGTAAGTTCGCTGAATGGCCAATATACGCTGAAAACGAAAGAAGGCAGCAAGGACATTGTTTTGGATAACATCCCGGCCGGCAAAAAACTCAAAAGCAGTGAGGCCCAAAGTGTTTTTACGGCTTTAACCAGTCTGAGATTTGAAGATGTTAAAAAGATATCATCCGATATGACCTTTGAGAAGCAGTATATGTGCCGACTGAAGGATTCGACCGTTTATGCCCTCAGAATTGCACAGAAGGGTGATAAGACATATGTGAGTTGTGCGGCGGAATTCACCGACAAGACGCCCGTGGAGAAGGCGCCTGTAAATCAGGGCGGACAGGTCGAATCCGAAGAGGAACTGAAGAAAAAGGAAGCCAAACTGATTGCCCTGGAGAATGCAACAAAATTCACAGCGAAACATCAGGGGTGGGCTTACGAAATAGCCGATTGGAAAGCCAAGAACCTGACGAAAGAACTCGCCGATTTGATCGAGGATGAGAAAAAACCTGAAGAAAACGCTGCTGTGAACCCCGCTACGGCTATACCTGATGCTAATTCTGTGCCGAAGGTCGAGGAGCCTAACACGCTGACGCCAAAAGCTATTGCTTTGCCGGAAATCATAGAACCAAATACGGTGACGCCTGATTCTAATAATGTGCCGAAAGTCGAAGAGCCCAATACGGCCGAAAATGAATCTTAAGCAAGTTCGGGACGAAAATCAATTTGTTGATATTTAAAGGGACGCCGTTATAAGATAGTGACCCAAAGTGATCCTACAATCTTATTTAGAGGCCGGCCCCATGAGCGGTATTTCTCGAAAAGACTTCTTGAAGCAAATCGTAACCGTTTTGGCTACAACTATGGCGGTGCCCTGCTTTGTTCCATCATCGGCTTTCGGCAGTAGCGGCCGAAGTCCTGCTTGATATTTACCTACATACAGACAACACAACACATCGCCTGCTGGCGCTTCGTGGTTTTGTGCGTCTGTTGGCTCTGCCGGCACAGAATCGCCCCGTGCAAAAAACGCAGAAAATGTGCCGCCGGGCGATGAGTCACGCCGAGAGTATTGCCGAGAAAAAACTTGTGTTATCTGGTCTGGCTAATGTCGGCGATGCCAAACCTCTGATAGTGGTCGAGCCGTTCCTGCGGACTGAGGAAATCCGTGCCGAGGCGGCCATAGCTGTGATAAAGATCGCAAGGCCGATCTCTCAGACAGATCCCGGCAAAGCTTTAATAGCGATGAATAAATTGCTTGCCGGTTTGCAGGATGAAAAACTTACGCCGGCAGTCCAAAGATGCCCTACGACAAATCCAGGAGTCCAAAATCAACGTTTACAAACCATAGGCGATTGCGAGAGGGTTTTTTTCTTTGACTTATGAACCGGCGGATGTATAGTGTTCTCATGTCGTCTTTATTGGCTTTGGTATATTAAAGGTGGTGTGCAATCATGCATAGACGAAGGGGATTTACTTTAATTGAGCTATTGGTCGTGATTGCCATTATTGCGCTATTGATGGCGATATTAATGCCGGCACTGCAGCGGGTACGAAAACAAGCCAAGGGTATCGTGTGCAAAAGTAATCTGCGTCAAATCGGCCTGGCGGCTAATTTGTATGCGGAGGAGTCTAATTTATATGTTCCTCGCGGCCTGGCCGGCGGGACGGGCAAGGCCTGGTTCCAGCTATTTATGTCTTTTCTGGCCCAGAAACCAATTAACAACGATTACCGCACTGTGGATATCTATCGCTGCCCCAGCTACCCGAACAAAGAGCAAACTGTTTGCTACGTTGTCAACGGCTGGAACTTCGACGATAAGAACGACATGACCGGCAAAGAAATACTATTGCCATCTAAGCTCAGCGATTGTGAGCATCGGGCTTACACAATTTATCTTGCTGATAACGAAGACGGCCCATGGCGATATATCATTCGAAAGGCTGATGACGAAGGCCACAATAGGTGTGATGTATGGAATCCGGGTCATCTACCCACTTCCGATAGTCAGGACATAACCTATGGCAGACGCATTGCACGGGCCAGACACAGAAAAGGAAGCAACTGCCTGTTTCTTGACTGGCATGTCGAATATATCGCTACCGAGGATATGGCTATCGACATGTGGAGATTCGAAAAATAAAATACTAACCTGTTGGCCGAGTGGTTGCCGGTCGATAAATTACGAATCACAAGTAAGGAGATTATAAAATGGCAAAGGTGTCGATTGGAGTAAATACGGAGTTTGTCCGGCATGCCGACAAACCGTTCGAATGGGCAGTGGAAAAAGCCGCCGAGCTGGGATACGAATACATCGAGCCGTGGGTCCACTGGGGCCGGGAGCTGATGAGTGAGGCTGGCTACTACATGACCGTTTCGATGCTGGACGACCCGTACCGCATCAAGCGTGCTTGTGAAAAAGCGGGGATAAAGCTTTCCGGCCTGTCGTCGCACACGGCGCTTTGCAGGCCCGACATCAGTGGCAACTATCTCAAGCAGGCGATTCGTTTCGCCGCCGAGTGTGGCGCTCCCGTGGTAAATACGGACGAAGGCCCGAAACCGCCCTGGACCACGGAAGCCGAAGACCATGTCCTGATGAAATATGTGCTTACCGAAGCGGCGGCCGTTGCCGAGCCGCGAGGCGTTAAGATAGGCTTGGAACCCCACCAGCAGTACAGCAAAACTCCTGAAGGTCTGGACAAAATCTGTAAGCTGGTTGACTCACCCGCCATCGGGGTCAACTTCGATACAGGTAATTCTTATCTAAGCGGCGAAGACCCGGTTGCATGGCTTGAGCGTGTCAAAGACAAACTTGTTCACGTTCACGCCAAAGATATCTCTATCCAGCAGTCCAAAGACGAGCGCGGCAAAGTGACCGGGACGCCGTCCGGCTGTGCTTGCGGCGACGGCGTTATCGACTGGAAGAGCGTCATCGAAGCATGCAAGGATGCGCCTCGTGACTTAGTGCTGAGCGTCGAGTGTGGAACGATCGAACAGGCCGAGCGAAGCATCGAACATCTCAAGAAATTCGTCTGACGACCGGTTTGCCGCAGTGAATGATATGGGTGATTTTATGGAAGAACGCAGTTCCAGAAGGCAGTTCTTGCGCACAGCAGCGGTAGGGGCCGCTTCGGCGGCTGTAACGCGACAGTTGTCCCGGGCGGAAGGTTCAAATAAAAAAAGTTCTGCCGGGAGGCCGAACCTCGTCTTTATCTTCGCTGACCAGTGGCGCGCTCAAGCGACTGGGTATGCGGGGAACAAGGATGTCAGAACGCCGAACCTGGATCGACTCGCGAAACAGAGTGTTGATTTCAGCAATGCCGTCTCAGGCTGCCCTGTTTGCAGTCCCTATCGCGCAAGCCTGCTTACCGGGCAGTACTGGCTGACTCACGGCATCTTCTACAACGACAAGCCGCTGAATCCCAACGCGGTGACCATCGGCAAAGTTTATCGCCGGGCCGGTTATGAAACCGGCTATATCGGAAAATGGCATGTAGACGGTCACGGCAGGAAAACTTTTATTCCAGAAGAAAGAAGGCAGGGCTTTGGCTTCTGGCGGGTGTGCGAATGTACCCATAATTATAATCGCTCGCCTTACTATGCCGAGACGCCTGTCGAGCGTTACTGGGACGGATACGACGCCATCGCTCAGACCCGCGAAGCTCAGCAGTACATTCGCCGGCATGCGAACAAGTCACCCTTCGTTCTGTTCATGTCGTGGGGTCCGCCGCACGCTCCCTATGAGACGGCTCCGGAGAAGTACCGCGGTATGTTTGATCCGGCCGGAATCAGCGTTTATCCCAATGTCCCCGAGTCATTGAAGGAGAAAACCCGGGAAGAGCTGGCTGGTTATTACGCCCATATTGCCGCACTGGATGACTGCATCGGAGATATTCTTGACACCTTGAAAGAATGCCGGGTTGAAGAAAATACCATTTTCGTCTTTACCTCCGATCACGGCGACATGTTGCGTTCTCACGGCCAGACCAAGAAACAGCAACCGTGGGACGAGTCCGTCAGGATTCCGCTGCTGCTCCGCTATCCTGCAGTTCATGGCAAGTCCGGCAGAACAATCGATATGCCGATCAACACCCCTGATATTATGCCGACGTTGCTTGGCCTGAGCGGTATTGCCATTCCAGAATCGGTTGAAGGCGGCGATTTTTCAGGAGTAGTCAAGGGGACACAGCAGCCCGGCAACGATGCAGCTTTGATTATGTGTCCTGTGCCGTTTCATCAATGGAATTACCAGCGGGGCGGCCGGGAGTATCGTGGCGTGCGCACACGACGTTATACATACGTGCGGGACCTCAAAGGACCTTGGCTGCTTTTCGATAATAAGGCGGATCCGTATCAATTGAAAAACCTGTGTAATGATCCCAATTATGCAGAAGTCCGGCAGGAACTGGAAAAGATATTATCTCGAAAACTCAAAGAAATGAATGACCAATTTCTGCCCGGTCCTGAATATATGGCAAAGTGGAATTACCAATGGGATGCGAATGATGCTCCGCTGTAATTGTGTTTGTAGATAAGACTTCCGCAAAATGAGTGATTTTTGACAGAGGTCAGAGTTGATAAGCA
>CAZHBL010000360.1:0-5908 GCA_964530105.1 uncultured Pirellulales bacterium
CTGACGCCGCTAAGGCCAAACATATCCTTCAGGACCCGTATTGTGACCCTGGCGTTCACAGGCTCGGTATCGGCAATCACGCCGTCAACGTCAAATATCAAACCATATATTTTGTTCTTAGTATTCATATTTTGCATTTTAATATGTAATTTTACTTTTTGCATTTTGATTTTTGATATTTTTTGCCGCGTTTTTGCCAGGCGCGCATTTACAATAGTGATGATAGTTAGGGCATGTGAACTCCGGAGTGCAGCAGACGTGGATGAAGACAACGGATTGGTAATTCAGGCACGCAGCGATCGAGCAGCCTTCGTGCAGTTGTATCGCAAGCATTACGATGCGATATTCCAGTACTGCGTACACAGGCTGTTTGACAGGGCCGCGGCGGAAGATGTGACTTCCGAAGTATTTCTAAAGATGGTTGAGAATTTTCATCGTTTCAATGGTGCCGATGCACAGTTTCGCACTTGGCTGTATAAAATCGCAACTAATGTCGTAAATCACCATTTGAGACGGATGAATCGTCGTGAACATTTGATTCGGATCGCATGCGAGAAAAGTAACAGCGTAGCTGTTGATTGCGAAGAATCGCCAGAAAGGCTGGCTCTTTTGAAAGAAGCCATGCTGGCTTTGAAACCGCGATACCAAACTATCATCACACTGCGTTTCTTTGAGAATCTAAAATTAAAGGAAATTGCCGAGGTGCTGGCTTCCAATCCAGGCACCGTTCGCAGCCAAATGGCACGGGCGCTCGCTCAACTGCGAAGGGTATTATGCCCGGAGTTTGCAGAGTAATGGGAGGTTATTGATAATGGATAATATTGAAAAACAATTTGAAGAATTCATCGGCGATATCAGGTTCGACGATGTCCCTTCCGCCTGCCATCGCGACAAACTCGAACGGAACCTTCTTGCTACCTTAAACACGCAGTCTCGGCGTAAACCACAAGCTCCGAAAATATGGAGAATTATTATGAAAAGTCAAATAACAAAATTAGCCACCGCAGCAGTAATAATTGTTGCTGTTGCTCTATCAGTCACTATTTTTAATGGTTCAACTTCAACAGCGTGGGCCATTGAGCAAAGTATTGAGGCCCTGGATCGGTTCAGGGCCGTTTCCATAGAAGGTTGGGAATCTGAACGGACATGGAAAGAGGATGGTGGTTTGGAGCTCATGCCGTCCCGATCGTGGGCCGTAGCCAACGAGGACCAAACCATGGTTGAGAAGTACCGGACCGAGGTCGATGGTTTTCTGATTCTAACGACGAACGGCCCAAAGACCTGGCGATATGATCCGAATACAAATACAGTGCGCATTGAAAACCGTCCATACGTGGCGTCTGAATGTTGGTTTGGGAGTAGGTTACTCGAACAATTGAAGGTCGGTCATGATAAAGGTGTATTCACCCATTGGGAAGTGACCTATGGAAAAGATCCGGCCACAGGCGGACAACGGGCCTTCCTGAAAACTGCCTGGCTCGATGGCCGCTATAATGGTCCCAGATCAATATTGATTGAGTTTGATGTGGAAAGCAAGTTACTGGTCAGTCTCAAACAGTGGGAAAATGCCAACTGGGATGGCCCGGCCACCCTGATTATGGAAAAAATCACATATTACGAGAGTCTCCCGGATGAACTGTTCGAGTTTAAGATTCCTGAAGGAGCAACCGTGATAGAGCAGGAGTAGTATTGTTTTTACTTACTCATCCTTTGAAAGTGAACGCTGCCGGGTAATCAGCCTGGCGGCGTTTTTTTTGCACTCGAAAAACAAATCTGGCGGAAAAAGTCGATTTTCTTTAGACTAAAATCGCTTCACAAATTCTCTTAACATTGATGATCGTTAGTTTCGAAGCTAAATGAGGCATGTCCGGCATGCTGGAAGATAAATTGCTGCTGTTGAAATTCAGGCGTGGGAGCCCGGATACTCTGCGCCGGATCTATGAAAAGTATAAAGATGAACTGCTGGCTTTAGCTATCGCTCTTTCGAATGATCGGGCCACAGCCGAAGATGCCCTTCATGATGTTTTTGTCTCTTTTGCCCGGTACTCGGAGAAACTCCGGCTGCGTACGAGTTTGAAGAGCTATCTATCCAGTTGTATCGCCAATCGCGTTCGAAATCTGAAACATACCAATTCTCGACAGACTGTGCAACTGAACCAGGTAGAGAATTTCGGCAAAGATTGCGAGAGGCCCGATCTGCTGGTAATGTCGGCCGAATTGTACCGGAAAATCGAGCAAGCAATGGGACAGCTTCCATACGAGCAACGGGAAGTTATTATCCTGCATCTGCAGAGCGGAATGAGATTCAGGGCGATAGCCGAGTCACAGAATGTTTCAATCAATACAATTCAGAGCCGGTACAGGTATGGATTGGATAAACTTCGGTCCTTGTTGGATTTCGAGGTGAAAAAATGAAAAATGACGAGAATATTGAAAGACTAATTAAGAGATTCTGTGCCGGAAAGAAAGCACAGATTAAAACAACTCCGGAGCTGGATGAGAAGATTATTGCTGATACTTCGCCGGCACAAAATAAATTTAAAACGACACAATCGGTTGCTATGCAGCCTAATTTATGGAGAACAATAATGCGAAACAGAAAGACCCAATACGCTGCCGGGGCAGTGATTACTTTCGCGATAATAATAGGTATTGTCGAATTTGGCAAACCCATCGGGGCAAGTGCCGCATTCGCGGCTGCAATGGATAATATAAAACAGGCCCGCACTTTTTCATGCATAAGGATTTCCGAAATGCAGTACGAGGACGGCCAGGAACATGGGACATATCTGTTGAAACAAAAGCGGATGTTTAAGGAGCCGGACTGGGAACGTAATGAGCAGCTCACATCAGCGCCCTCATGGCCCAAAGATGTGGGACTGGTGACTATATATCACTATGGCAAGCGTCAGCGCCTGCGTTTTAGACCTTTTGACAAAACCGCTGAATTCCACGACATGAGTTCCGATTACACTATCGACGGCAGAACGGGGGAACTGAAACTGACGCAGTTGAGTACGCGCCTTCGTGATTATCTGCTTGAATTAAGTTCGGGGGCGGTTGAGGATCTTGGCAGGGTAAAGCTTAACGGGCAATCCCTCCGGATGCTGCGGTCGCGAAAAGGTAATCGAGTTACCACGGTGTGGGTAGATCCCAAGACTAGCTACCCCTTACAGATTGAGAACGCATGGGCGGATCAGAAACGTCCGTCGGTGATGTTTACATCGATTCAGATCGATACCGAACTGGACGACGCCTTGTTTAGTCTTGAGGCGCCTGAGGGCTACACCCTTCGTGTGAGCCCGCCCGGATGGCCGGATGAAAAGATGAAGATGATGGCCAAGATGAGGCATCTGGGTTTGTGGTGTGTGATGTATGCGAATGATAACGATAACCAGTTCCCCGGAGAATTGGCGGATCTTGTGACGTGGGGAGTCGCCACACGCGAGGTGCTCAACAGGCTACTGGCTGCACCAGATGATCTGGACGGGCCACCTGTTATTCAGTATCGTAAACCCAACACTGCCGGTAAAGACTGGTCAACTGAGGTTATATTGTATGAAATATATGACCAGTGGCCGGAAGATGGAGTTGTGGCGTGCTTCGCGGACGGCCATTGTGAACTGATTGTAAATCAGGATCGCTTCGAGGAATTAGTAAGGTGATTGCTATATACTGTTAAGAGTGATCATTGACCACGACAATAATGAAGAACGCTGCCGGACAATATTGCTCGGTGGCGTTTTTCATTTTGAAGCGAAAATTGAGACTGGCGGAAAAATTAGATTTTCTTTATGCCAAAACCGTCGTTCAAGCCGTCATATTATTGATGATCGTTACTATCGAGACTTGTTGGACAGGTCGGGCATGCTGGAAGATTGCTTCAAACTGGAAACGGAACGCCTTAAAAAATCGTGGATGCGGTACGACCGGGCTATGCTGTGCGATTATCTCGTTCAGGATGTGGAGGATCCGCGTATCAATGTGCAGAGCATTCTTACAAGGCACTTTCTTGTCAGAAAACTATTTGGTGAACGATTTGACGATTTGATGGAACATGAGTTACGATTCGCTCTGGTAGTGAACTGGCTGCTCTGCCTGCTCAAAAAATCCGTCAGGGCCGGTCAGTTGCATGCTGTGCTCGATGCGCTGCTGGCAGGGGAAGATAAGGCCGAGGATCTGGAAATCCCGCTGTATATATCAGAGACCTTTGCCTCGTTATTGTTGCCGAACTATATGTGCGATTTATTTAGCTGGGCGCCGGTTGAGACAACCGAAGCTCCGATTCCCGAGTATCTAATGTCAACTTTTCAGATGATATGGCGAGAGGTTTTAGCCGGCGAGCAATCTCAGCGTATCTCTGTGCTGGAGCCTGCGTGCGGCTCGGCCAATGACTACCGCTTTATCGAGGCCTTTGGCATTGCAAGGTTACTTGACTATACGGGATTCGATTTGTGCGATAAGAACATCCTTAACACAAGGCAGATGTTTCCGGATGTGTGCTTCGAAGTGGGTAATGTGCTCGAGATTGAGGCCGAAGACGAGGCGTTCGATTATTGTTTCGTGCACGATTTATTCGAGCATCTATCAGTCGAGGCGATGGAAGCTGCAATAGTGGAAATCTGCCGCGTCACGCGAAAGGGCATTTGTGCCGGATTCTTCAACATGCACGATGGTGGGCGGCATATAATCCGTGCCGTTGGCGATTATCACTGGAACAACCTGAGTATGGCTGAGACCAAGGCGATTTTCGATCGCTATGCTTCAGCGGTTCAGATCATTCACATCGATACATTTATGCGGTCGAAGTTCCACTGTGATGACGCTCATAACAAGGGGGCTTATACACTTATTGTAAGCATGTAACCGCTGTACTTCACGTCGATTGCGCCTCGATATCTTATTGATTCACATCTGCCGAATTTTGCAGTTGAAGACGAATTAGTTTGCTGGTAGAATCCGGCCTACTTTTTTTGGAATCTCCATGGAGCCCATAAATGGCAGAAAACTTTGATAAATATATGTTAAAGAACGGAATGGTCCTTCTTGGCGAGCCGATGGAAGCGGTCGAGTCGGTGGCGTTTGATTTTATGTTGCCGGCCGGGGAGGCGTGCTTACCGGATGGTTGCTGCGGGGCTGGAAATGTAATTGCCGACTGGATTTTCAGAGGGGCCGGCGATAAAGACAGCAGGCAGCTCAGCGATGCAATAGATGGGCTGGGACTGGTCCGCGGCCGGTCGGTCGGCAGCTCTCATATTGCCATCGGCGCCGCGTTGGAAGCCGGAAATCTGGCCGAAGCGTTGGATTTACATGCCGATATCATACTTAAACCCAGCCTGAAAGACGACCAATTTGAATTGGCAAGGCAACTGGCGATTGATGAGGTATTGTCTTTAGACGATGACCCTCGGCATAAAGTAATGCTCAAACTGAGAGAGCAGTTTTATCCGAGTCCCCTGGGACGCAACACAGTCGGAGATATCGCGGAATTGAAGGCTTTAACGGCTCAGATATCAGGGCAGATTATCAAAGATAAGTTCAATCTTTCGCAGACGATTTTTTCCGTCGCCGGGAAATACGATTTCGACGCTGTTTGTCAACAGATAGAGAGGCTGTTTGAATCTGATCAGCAAAAGGTTGCTGAATCCGCAGAGTTGGGTGCGAGGAAGGGAAAATACACGCATATCGATAATGATGGCGCACAGGTGCACATCGGCCTGATGACCGAAACGGTCAAGCCGACCGACGAGGACTACTACAATGCCAGGGTCGCGATATCGGTTCTTTCCGGCGGCATGAGCGCCAGATTATTCACGGAGGTCAGAGAAAAGCGAGGTCTGTGCTACGCGATAGGGGCGAGATATCATGCTCTGAAAGAAGCGGCCGGCATTATGTGCTACGCAGGCAC
>CAZHBL010000361.1:0-5900 GCA_964530105.1 uncultured Pirellulales bacterium
AACGGCAGGGTTGTCAAACTGCCCGAAACCGTAATCAATTATGCCGTTGAGATGACCAGAGACGGCAAGACCACTGAGATTATCGTGAATGCTGACGGCGATGAAATCTAACCGGCCACGAAAGACACCTCGACATATTTTGGACCCGTGACCTCTATGACGTAGCTGATCCGAGAGTACAAACAGGGTGATGTAGGTTACGTTTATTTCACAGGGTGAACTTGAATTTCCCGTCAGGGATCTTTAGGCTGTCTCTTGGCTTTTGAATTATGTTTTTTTATGGACAAATAACCCACAAGATCATATAATAAGACTATAAGAAACATGAAGTAGTACATTTTCCTGGGGGATCGTGGTGGTTTGACCTCGATTCCGTGGCTTTGCGGAGACCATGAACGAGGATCGTTAGAAGGGTGACCGTATCATTAGAACTGTTTTATTCGTAATTGTTTGTGTAACGTGCTTCGTCGGTTTGGCTCACGCCGATTGTCCTCTGGGGGATTTGACGGGTGATTGTCAGGTTGATATCACTGATCTACAAATCCTCACCGAACAGTGGTTAACCGAATCCAATACACTTGTGGATTTAAATGGCGATGCGCGCGTAGATTCTGTCGATTTGGCCATTCTTGCGAACCACTGGCACGAAACGGGCTGTCCTACCGTCATCAACGAATTACTGGCTCATTCGCATAGCGAAGCGCCGGACTGGATCGAGCTTCACAATGCAGGCTCTCTTGCCGTCAATATCAGCGGATGGTTCCTCAGTGACGACAAGAACGATCTATACAAATACCGGATTGCCGACGGTACGGTGGTCGAACCGAACGGGTACGTCGTTTTTTACGAGGACGAGCATTTCGGCAATCCTATGGACCCCGGTGCGCTGGTCCCCTTTGCGATGAGCGAGAACGGAGAGACTTTGTATCTCTACTCCGGCGATGATGAGCTTTTTCCTCAGTATTTGACTGAGGAAAGCTTCGGTGCATCCGAAACGTGGATCTCATTCGGTCGATATCGCAAGAGCACCGGGGACTACGATTTTGTTCTTATGAGTGAGTCCACGCCGGGGCGTGCCAACGCATATCCTTTGGTGGGTCCCGTGGTCATCAACGAGATCATGTACCATCCCGACCTTGTGGCTGGCGCTGAATACATCGAGCTTCTGAATATCAGCGATGCTCCTGTCACTCTCTATGACGCAGATGCGGCCGAACCCTGGCGGCTGATGGACCCAAACCTCTGGTTTCCCACGAATCCACCGGTGACATTGCAGCCTGGTGAATACCTCGTGCTGGTTAAGGATTTATCGGCATTCAACAGTAGTTACGCAATTCCCTTAGGCGTGCAGGTTATTGAATGGAGTTCGGGCAAACTCGCCAACGGAGGTGAGCAGCTCGTGCTTGCCAAGCCCGGCGATGTCGATAACCAGGGTACACGCTACTGGATTCAGGTTGACGGGATCAGTTACAATGATGGTTCTCATGGCGACCTTTTCCCAGGCGGGAGTGATCCGTGGCCGGTCGAGCCCGATGGGCTTGGTTCCTCGCTGAGCCGTCGGCTTTCAGACCGTTACGGCAACGACCCGAACAATTGGAAGGCAGCTATTCCTTCGCCAGGTCGAGCCAACAAC
This sequence comes from uncultured Pirellulales bacterium, assembly GCA_964530105.1. Taxonomy (GTDB): domain Bacteria; phylum Planctomycetota; class Phycisphaerae; order Sedimentisphaerales; family Anaerobacaceae; genus JAFGPJ01. The sequence continues at coordinate 1,634 of CAZHBL010000361.1, forward strand.
TGAGAAACCGGTTCTACGCCAATGTGCCTGAGCGAGCGGTTCACATAGCAAGTTCAACAGGCGGAAAGGAAAGACATCACTCGCTGGCTGCCGTGTTGTAAAGAGAGTCGATGGCTGCGGCAGCCGGCACTGCGATACTTTCACGGGATGTTCAGCGGGTCGATATCTTTGATTTTGTCGGCATAAATCTCGTGCGGATATTTACTCAGCAGCTCTTTGCCGTATTGGGCGATCAAAGCTTTATTCTGCTTGCTCATAATTCTGCTTTTAATCTGTCCATCCATATTACTTGAGTATTGCATCTCTTTGCCGGGAGCCTTTTCCAGTATCTTGACGATGCGCCAACTAATACCCTGGCGGTAAAAACCCTTCACGGGCCCGACGATACTATTCGGATCACCCGCCCATAAATCCTTCCAGAATAATCCCTCGCTGCTGGGATGCGTAGTAAAGGGTTTGCCCTGTTTTTCGAGTGAGTATTGTTGTCTGATTGCTTCGAAATCCTTGCCGCTGTCAAGATCATCTCTTGCCTGTTTGGCGGTTTTAAGGTCCTGACACCATATCAGGTCGATCTTAAGGCTTTTGCTTGTCCCGAACGATTCTTTGTTTTGGCCAAAGTAGGCGATGATCTGCTCGGTTGTCGGTTCTTTAAGTTCCTTGCGTTTTGCGGATAAGACTTCACTGAGCAGCCTCCTGTCCTCATAATCTCTTACCTGTTTTAACAGATCTTTATCCCGGTCGAGCCCGAGTGTTTTGGCCTCAGAGACCAGCAGCGGCATTCGAAGGGCCCGCTCCAGTAACTGATCGACGCCTTGCGGAGTATTCAGATCTCGCGGACGTCGCGGCGGGACAATATCACAGAGCGCTTCGAACCAGTCTTTCAGCGTTATCTGTCCATTGTTATACTGTGCCAGCACAATGTTTTTCTCGACATCCGTCAATTCTTCTTTCACCTGAGAGGTTTCGATCCAGGATGCTCTGCGCGATTGTTTCGAATTACTTAACAGCCTATCGTGAATTTGGATGACTCGCGGGAAATTCTGGCTTAACTTCGAAACACGAGACTTGCTGTATATCTGGCTGTAATACTGATTCAGCATTGTGTTGGTTTTTGCTCTTTCGATCATCGCTTTCGCTCGTGCCTTGTCCAGCTTGGGATCGGCCTGCATTTTCTGAGTTATTTCATCCTCTGTGATATTGATTTTGCCTTGAATGATCCTTTGTAACAACAGATTGACAAGCTTTGTTTCCATGAACCTTGTGACCGAATTACTGATCGTTTCATTTTTGAGATAACCCTGCGCGCGGGCTTCGATTATCATGGCCTTCTCCGCGAGCATTTTCATAAGCACCGTTTTAGCATCGACCGGCTCGATGTTCTCATCGTAGTTTTCATAATCATAGGGATAAAGCTCGGTCATCAGCTTCTTCTCAAGCTCTTCTCTTGTAATCACGTAATAGGCTATTCTCGCAACGGTGATTGATTCGGCGGCAGCAGACTTGACGCCAGGCTGTCCATTTGACTGTTGTCCCGCAGAAACAGAAGTCAAAGAAAATGCAAAAATCAAAGTGCAAAATGCAAAAATATTGAAATCGGCCCGAAAGGCCTCCTCAATTTTGATATTTGATTTTTCAATTCTGATCTTATTTGAGGTGACCGCCTGCTTACCAGTCCGGCAACTCCGATAAAGGCAATGAAGGCCTGATGGGTTTGAAAATAACTTTATCATTTGTCTTTTTCCTTAGTTTCAGATGTGGACTTACTTCGCCGAACACTGATTATACTTTTCGGCAAGTTTAGCCCTAAAATAACAGTTTTTACCGGTTCCATTATAACTCTTCCGCCGGAAAAAGCGAGACTAAACTGCCACAGCTCGTCGTTTACAGCAAAGAATTGCAGGGTGGACTTAGCCGGCCGTCGATATGGCGACAGGCCCGATTTTTGTGTTTGCGTTAGAAATCAACAGTCTTTACAATGGTTTCAAGTAAAGTTCGAGAAATTATGTTATTGACCGGGTTCTGAGTAATTGAGCCTGATTTTGGAGTGATATATGTTCGCGAATACGACAAATAACTTCACAAGTCATAAATATTTTTGTGCTCTTGTTCTGCTGTGCTGTTGTGCACTGTGTTTTGCCGACAGGATTGTCCTGAAAGAAGGTCAGATTATAACCGGCAAGATACTTGTGGAAAAGCAATCGCAGTTGTACGTCGATATCGGCATAACGGTCCTGACAATTCCAAAGGACAAGATACTCGAATACAAGTACGGCGAGACTACCGAAGCAGAGGACGCTGACGCCAATGATGCGGGCACCGAAGCTGCATCGCAACCTGTCGATAACGCGCCCGATCGGCTGTACAAAACCGCCAATCTTAAAAAGACAACGATTGAGAAATGCGTGGACACAGTCTCCGAGGCGGTTGTAAAAATCTCGTCTCCGGGCGGTTCCGGCTCCGGCTTCTTCATTAACGAAGACGGATTCCTGATAACCAACTATCACGTAGTAGAAAAGGAAACCAGGATCGAAGTTACGGTGTTCCGAAAAGTAAAGAATGGCTTTGAAACAAAAAAATTCAAAAAGGTAAAAATAGAAGCCATCAATCCCTTTGTTGACCTGGCACTGCTGAAGGTCGAGGACCTCGGCGACACGAAGCTCCCGTCCGTTTACCTCGGCGATATCGGCCGCATCAATACGGGCGAAGAGGTCTTCGCCATCGGCAATCCGATGGGGCTCGAAAGAACCGTTACCAACGGCGTCATCAGCACGAAAAACAGGGCCTTCGAAGGACTTCTGTATATACAAACCAATGCCGATATAAACCCGGGCAACTCCGGCGGCCCGCTGTTCAATCTGGCCGGCGAGGTTATCGGCGTAACCAATATGGGATATATATTCCTCGGCGGACTCGGCTTTGCCATCCCGGTCAACTACGTCAAACATTTCATAGAAAACCGCGATGCTTTCACCTACGACAAAGATAATCCCAACTCCGGCTACAAATACCTCCAGCCCGACCGAAGACGAAACAAAGCCAGGCCGGACTTCCTCAGGAAAAAAGATTGAGCCGAAGAAGACCGGGTATTGGGTGCAAAAATGCTACATCGGACTCAGAGACCAATTGTGTTCGGCGATATCTCGGACTTTAGTAAAACAGCAGTCTCTAACTCGCCCGTCGCGCGGCGTCTTCCGGCCTTCACTTTGGTCGAGCTGCTGGTTGTTATCGCGATTATCGCACTTCTCATGGCGCTGTTGCAGCCGGTGCTTTCTCTGGCAAGGGAAAAATCTCGAGAAGTGGCCTGCCTGAACAATCTCAAGCAGCTTCAGATCTGTGCGAAACTTTATTCGCTGGATAATGACGACTTTTTGCTGCCGAACCGAAATGTTTACCTGCTCGACACCAGATCGCCCGCGCCCGGCTTCAGCGATAAAATGACATGGTGTCCAGGCCTGGCGCCTTTCGACACCACCACTGAGAATATCGAGCGCGGCCTGCTCTTTCGTTACAACAAATCAACAGAGATTTACCGTTGCCCGTCCGACAAGTCTCGTGTCCGCACGCCGGAAGGGCAAATACTGAACATCCGGCGGACGCGCAGCTACAACCTGAGCGAATCCATCAACGGTTTGCCGTATGGTGACAAAACGGCCTACGTACCGAGCTTCACAAAGGAATCCGATATCGACGACCCGTCGCCGGCGGAGCTGTTATTCTTTGTTGATGTCCACGAGGAAAGTATCTTTGACTCCCACTTCGGCATCCCGCCCCGGGGTTGGGGATCCGCCGAGGAAATGCCGATGTGGTGGGACCTTCCGTCCGGCCGACACTCGCAGGGGGGTAACTTCTCTTTCGCCGACGGTCACGTCGAGCACTGGCGGTGGGACAAGCCGAAAATCTTCACCGAGTTCGGCCAGCTCGTCGGGCAGGACGGTGAAATCCAGGATTTCCAAAGGGTTCAGCGAGGCGTCAAATCAGTCACACAATGAACTGCCCGGCAGGATTTAAGCCGGAGCACGATTACTCCACGTACCTCATTTTTGAATTGGTGCTTTTTCGCCTATATTTTCGATATTCTGCTTATAGGATATTTTCAAGCCGCTGTTATCCACTTGCACCCACCTGACCGTCAATCCGGGCTCATCACTCTCGGGCCATTGTAACTGAGACCACGTTTCATCCGTCACTATGACGTGATAAAGTGGAACGAAAAATCGGGACCATACCGGCACATACCAGTTCAGATGAAGATGGCCTGCATAATTCG
>CAZHBL010000362.1:0-5898 GCA_964530105.1 uncultured Pirellulales bacterium
TTCGCGGAGCAGCGGCTGGACATAATCGAGACCGAGCTTCTGGTAGATTTCTTCTTCCACCGGACCGGCAACGATTTTATCGCCTTCGAACAGGCCGTATTCATTCAGCTTCAGTTTTGCCTTCACTGCGATTTCCCGCAATCGAACGTTGTGCTCTTTGGAGCCGGTGAAATATTGCGCCGCGGCTCCGAAACTCTCTTGCGGCACCACACGGACATCGACGTGCACAGCAGAAGATGGCGCCTGGATAATGGCAGAGCCTTTAGTAGGCCCGGAAGCGAAAACCTCTTGTACAAATTCGGCACTCGTGAATGCCTGTATGATTTGCCCCCCTTCCCCGCCGGTAGCTTTGCCCTTCTTCGCGGCTACGAGTATGTCAACGTCGCCGATAGTCTCGGCGCAGCGTCGCAGCGAACCGGCTGTTTGACTCTTCAAAGTACCCGCGACGTCCCGCAGAAATCGCAGGACCAGATGCGAAGCCTCCAGTGCCAGGTCGAGGCGAATCCGGCCGGTGGATTTTTCTAAAAACGCGATGCCCCGTGCAATTGCCGCCGCCTTTTTGTCGCCGAAGCCGGCCAAGCTTGCGAGTGAGCCGTCCTCGATTACTGCTTTCAGCTCAGCGATACTCTTCACCTTCAACTGTTCGTAAACCGCCTTGACACCTTTCGGTCCCACGCCGGGGATGTTGAGTAATTCGAGCAGCTCCGGCGGAACCTTTCTGAGCAGCTCCTGGTGGGCGGTTATCGTGCCGGTTTTGATGAATTCTTCGATCTTGGCAAGGCTTGATTTTCCGATACCGGGGACCTTCGCCAATTGGCCGCCGGCCAGCAGGTCCTTGATGTCGGTTGGTATTTCTCCGATGACCCGTGCGACCTTGCGGTTGCTGTTAATGCGGAAGCGATCCTCGCCGAGAATCTCCATGATGTCGGCCATCTGATCGAAAAGCGTGCTGAGGACAGCATTTTCCATGAACTTGATTATATCCGGAGCCGGGAAAAATTAAAGTGATAAATCACGCCGGCAGTACGGGCAGCGGCCTGAAATTCAATGACGAAAGTAATTGATGAGCCACAGAATGAGCGTTAGAATAATCGAAATCAGCACGCAGCTTGCGAGCGGGATGTAAATGCGCCAGTTCTTCGAGCCGAATTCCAGATCGCCCGGCAGTTTGAACAATCCGACCCTGCCCAGCAGCATCACAATCACTCCCAGCACAGCGATGAAAATCCCCGCCGCAATCAGCCACTTACCCATTTGTTGAGGACCGAAATCCATTTTTGCAAGTTGTCTATTTTTTTGTGAATTTGACGTTTGGGAGCCCATTAAAATGGACGTCCTGTGTCCAGAGGATGGCACCGCAAGATCGGGCAGTGGCGAGGATCAGGCTGTCAGCCATAGGCAATTTCAGTTCGGTACTTAGTTTGACGGCATCCATCGCTATAGGCGAAGTCACATCCACAATACCAGCCTGATGCATAAGGGCGGCAGCCTGAAGTGCTGAATCCTCGCCCCGCTGTTGGAGTACCCTCTTGAAGACCTCATAAATGTTTATCGTCGAGACGATGAGGTTCTCTGTATCCTCAAGAGCCGGCGCAAAAAACCTGGCGTTCCGGCTATCCGCAAAATATTCCAGCCACCCTGAGGAATCCACAAGGTTCATATTCGGTCCTTGTCCCTTCGGATATCCGTTTTGATGCCCTTAAGAAATCCTCTCATACCTTTGATGTTCTGGAGCAGGACGAACTCGATACGATCGGAAAAATGGAGGATTTGCAGTTTCTGTCCGGGCCGGATACCAAGCCTTTGCCGTACCGCCTTTGGAATGACCACCTGAAACTTCGGCGAAACCGTTACCGTTACCATAAACCAATACCTCTTCTTAAATACACTTTACGTTATACTATATCGATCAATAAAACGTATGTCAATATTAAATAATCAGGTTTTCCAACATTTTCTGTTAATTTCCCGACATAGAGCAGTTCCATGAATCGTTCAGAGTGTTACAATATAATGTATGAGCAAGGCGGACTGTGATATTCGGATTGGCACATCAGGGTGGTATTACGACCACTGGAAGCAGCGGTTCTATCCCGCTGATTTGCCCAAGAGCAAATGGTTCGAGTATTACTCACAGCATTTCGATACCGTCGAAATCAACAATACCTTCTACCACCTCCCGAAAGAGCAGACTTTGCTGCGATGGCACGACGTCGCACCGAAGGATTATCTTTACGCTGTCAAGGCCAATCGATACATTACGCACATCAAGAAATTGAAAGATGTCGCCGAGCCGCTGGAGCTTTTCTTCGAGAGAGTCAACTTGCTAAAGACCAGGCTCGGCCCAATTCTCTATCAACTGCCGCCCAGCCTGCACAAAAACCTCGGCCTGCTCGAATCCTTTACCAAGCTGTTGCCCAGGAGAATAACCGCCGTCTTCGAATTCCGGCACGAAAGCTGGTACTCGGACGATACCTATAACCTGCTTAACAAATTCGGCGCAGGTTTCTGCATCCATGACTTGTCCGGCAAAGAATCGCCTCGCATCGTCACCGGCGGCGTTGTTTATCTCCGCTTCCATGGCACGACCGGCCGATACTCCGGCAGCTACCCGAAATCCCAATTACAAAACTGGGCCAACTGGCTAAAAGACCAGGCCAAAAATGTGAGTGCCATATACGTCTATTTCAACAACGATGAGCATGCCCACGCCATACAAAACGCAAAACAACTGAAAGAGTACATATTCGTTTAGATTTAATACTAAAAACGAATAGAAGCGAATAAAAACTTGACTTTTTAAGCTATTTTACGGTAAATTATTGATCGAAGCGGTTTTTATCCTTTGCTCACGAGCAAGCGAATTGTCAAATAAATAGTGAGTAGGACGGGCAAATTTTTGCCCATGCTGATAATGAAACGTAATCCGAACCGCATGGGCAGGAGACCTGCCCATCCTGCATTCCCTGTTTTTTAGAGAACAATCTTACAATAAAACTACTTCTTCTTCATACTTTAATCAAGCACAACTCATCGAAAAATGTACCGTACACCTTTAATTCTCCCTGAAAAAAATATCGAAGATCCCGATCCCTCGGGAATCAATCGCAAATCGCAAATCGTCAATGTCATGGCCTCTTCGTAATCACCGATTGTCAGTTCGCGGATGTTGTAATCCATATTCTGTGTCACTATTTTTTATTACTGACAATCACCGATTTCTGTGTACTGTTTTGTCGTCCATTTTTTATTAGTTTTTATAAATCGTAAATAGAAAGTCGAAAATAGTAAATTCCAAAGGCTATCCCTGGTTGTTCCCTCGTTTTCTTAGTTATTTACCAGTCGTTTCAATCCAAGCGTGTCTCAGAGGTTTTTTCCAGTCATACTGAAGGACGGGTTTCCTTGTTGTCATACCACCACGCTTCAGTAGCAAGAAGTATTTGCAAAAAATATTGTCAATCGTCTCCAGTGACTCCTTAGCATCTTCAAAGGTCGGCAGACGTCTGATTCGACGACTCGGATCCCAGTGGGCAAACCACTTGTTAGTAAATTTTCGGATACGGTCAGTTGCGCTTTTAAGTCTTTTCATATCTCTTGTGAGTTTATATATGCTGACAGAATTGCTACCTCGATTAGCGAAGTTGTCAAAATCATGATCTGCTAAACCATCCTTCACAAGCCTCCTGTCTCTGTAGCTTGAAACATAGTACTCACGGGTAATGGCTTGTGGATGGTCTAATATGTCCTCGATCAGTCTGTATAGGGAAATTGTTCTCTTGTCGTGATCTGTTAATCTTCTTATGCCAACAGCTACCCTGACAGAGTAGTTCGAGACAATCCAACTTAGAAAAAGATTAGGGCTTCGAACATTAACGTTGTTGTTGGCTATTTCCAGTACACTTTCAAGTATATCATGGCCTGTTAGCAGCCCGCCCAAGTCATTGCCTATTTGTTCAAGCCAACGTCTCCACTTTCGGCGGAGCTGGAATTTCTCCCTATTCGTCATTTTCTAATCTTTGCTTTCCTTTACCGTTCTGCTTTGATTTTATATTTATTATGGAAAGTCATCCGTTTCTGTATACTATCCCCAGCCATTAATGGGTAGCTATCCCTTGTATTTTATACCAGGCTACTTATTAAGAAGACCATTAAGCATTGCAAGCTCGGATTTATAAAACTCATGGTTTACGAAACAGTTCACTGGAATGCATGTCTCAGACCGACCTAGGATCCTCTCGGTTTCTTGATCCCAAATCTCTAAGTGACCATTACATAAAATGCAGAATTGGAATTTAAGGAGGACTATTTCGAGTCTTATGTGTTTCTGGTCTTCACGGTTCTGGACAAATCCAAGTCCCTGAATAGGATCGAAAAGAAGACGCTCTTCAGCAAAGCTTAATACAGTTCTTATTCGAATAGCTTCGTCTTTAGTAATAAAGTCTAATTTCATACCACCCACGACTTGAGCAATGACTTGAGGGTACAAATCCTCGAATGCATTGATTTCTGCACCACGCCTTGCAATGACTGTATATCGCTCAGGCATCTGAATAGTAGTACCCTCTGGGATCGGCTCAGACTTCTTAAGTAATTCTATAATTTCATCGGGAAGAATCTCTCTAAAACCTTCCAGCTCATATAAATGCTCACGCCACAGTGTATGACTCCTGCGCAATTCAGTGTGTTGCTCAATAGCAAGCTCTGCAAGATTCCTCATTAGAGGGATGTCCTGATGCAGCCGATAGTGATCATCCACTTCGTCAGGATTAACATATGGCTGTTTTTCTGCGTGGGCAATTGCATTCCGGTCCTCCTGCCAAAGATATTTACCTACTTCAATGCCTTGCGCTAATAGCTCATCACGTCGTTTCTTCGCAAGATGATCATCAAGACTATTTAAAGTTTTGGATATCCAAGCTCCACGTTTTTTGCCATTGGGAATGACTACGCTAATTGCTTTGTAGAGACTGAGGAATGCATAAAATGGGTTATCCAAAGAGGTTCCTTCTCGATACAAAGCTATAACTGCTTTCTCCTCACCTGACTTAACATTGGGAAGACTGCTAGGATCTAGATATTCCACAACAACACGTCCTTTTTGGACATGTGCGGGACGTGGGAGATTTCCGCCTATCCATGTTAGAATTTCAATACCCGTTCCTTCAGCCCAGGCCAAGGCACTGCAAAATCGCGTTATGCATCTTCTGGCTGCTTGCGAATCCAGGCCATATAGGTCAGCACGGAGTGCGATACCTGCACTTTGGCCAGCATCGCTAGATTGAGGAAATAATACAAAATCCATATCTTCGAATGTTACAGTCTGCTTTTGGGTTGGCCAGCTCATTCTAGGCTCAACAGTTGCTACTATCCAGTAACCACGATCTTGAGACTGGCGTTCTGCTTCCTCAAATGGATTTAACAAGAATCGCTTGGCCATTATTTCTTATTTTGCTTATTTCTTTTTTTTTGTGTTTCTGACGGCCTTGTTAAACAATACACTATGCAACCCATAACAATCGAAGATAATAGATGGACCCTATTATTGGTACTATTTCGTTTTTGTAAATTAATGCGCGTCCCTATTTGAATAAGAGGTCCGTTTATTTTCTGTAGCAATTGCTAAACTACTCATCTAATTCGAATTTCATATTTTTGAAGTTGTTCAGGTGCAGCACCCCAAGCTACTAGTTTGCCATCCTCGAATACGACAGCGGTCATTTCGTCCGAGGTCGTGTAACCATCAGGTTGCCATTCTGTTATGTATAGCCACACTTTTACACGGTCTGTAGCCTCAGTTCTATATGGTTTACCCATTATATCTCTGACTTCATTCTCAGTCATGTGAATTTGGAGTTTATCGAGTTTCTCTCTGTTGCTTGCTGCTTCTATCCCTTTCAT
>CAZHBL010000363.1:0-5889 GCA_964530105.1 uncultured Pirellulales bacterium
GTTGAAAGACCACTGACCGTTCAATGTATTGATGAGAGTGGAAATTCTCAGAAGTGTGATAGCATCGTACCGTCAACAGTTGATATGCTTGCTCCCGGAGATTGGGGTCTGGATAAACTCATTGCCCAAGTTAAGCTAACGCGAAGTGAAATCGAACAGGCAAGAAAAGAGCCTATTAAGAAAATTCCATATGTCGAGTTGGCGGCAGAGCAAATTAGAGAGTCGACTAAAACCGTGATGATCAAGTTGGCACCGGAAGAAGATCCGCTCACTGTCCAGAGAATCGAAGACGCGACAATCGGTATTAACATGAGTCCGACTTTGGTGTCGAAATATTATGTTGAGATTACAAACCTGCCCACCGTGTTGAATTCTATCGCTGTTAAAGCGACAACCGATGCAAAACGGGCGTATGAAGATCAGCTTTTACCACATATGACGCTGTACATTTTTGACAGTGACAGTGACACGGAAAAGAGCCAGGAAGTTCAGCGCAAGAAGGTTCACTACAATTTTCCTCCCGAATATGTCCGCACCGGCTCGATTGAGTTGAGCGGGGAACCTGTTACCGCCGAATTTAAGCTCATACCCCGGCCTTCTGCCGAAAGCAAGTAGGGTGCCGGAGCCCAAAAGCCATCAAGGCCTCGATTGTCATCCATAATGCCAGTACGAATATCCCGGCTCCAATTGTAGATAGAAGCCATTTTTCGTCGGCATATTTTTCATTGGTGAGGAATATTATTTCGTTTTTGACCATAGCCCAATTTGTAATGACCAGCATAATCAGGCACGGCAGGGCGGCTACGATAAACTTCAAGCCCCCCTTGCTTTTTAAGTAGAGTGTCACCACCAGCAAAGCCAAAGCAGCCAAAAGCTGGTTGGCGGTTCCGAACAAAGGCCAGAGTTTCATTGCACCTGTGCCGTCGGCGCCTGTGGCGAATGCCAATCCCGCCGCGGTAATCACTACGAAAGTCGTCGCTATCCACCTGTTGGCCAGGAAAGGGATTCGCAGATCGTTTGCCAGCTCGCTGACCACATAGCGTTGGATTCTCGTAGAAGTATCGAGGGTCGTTCCGGCAAACGAGGCAATGAATACCCCCATAAGTGTAATTCCAATCGTTTCAGGCAATCCTAGTTTTGCCATCATATTAGCCGCCCCGATTACTACCGGAGCTATTTTGTCGGACAGCCCTTTTTCTCCTAACCATGAACCGTATTGATGCTGCCAGGCGGCTTGTCCGGTCAGAATTGTTCCATCGTTGAGCTTTAGAGCCATTCCGATACCGGCTGCGACACAGACCAGAACCAACACTGCCAGGAAGCTTTCGAGCAGCATCGAGCCATAGCCAACGAACTGACAGTCGGTTTCTTTTGAGACTTGTTTTGAACTCGTGCCGGAGGCGACAAGGGAATGAAAGCCGCTGATGGCACCGCAGGCGATTATCACGAACATAAACGGCCAGATCGGCGGAGTGCCGGCGGGAAGCGCCCTATTGAAAACCGGCGCGACCAGGGGAAGACCGCCCGAAAATGAAGACACCACAACTCCGGCAACCAAAAGGCCCATTGCGACAAAAAGCTGCCAGGCATTGATATAATCGCGAGGCTGAAGCAGCGTTGTCACCGGCAGCGTCGAAGCTACCCATGCGTAAATCAGCAGGATTATTACCCACAATCCTGTGGGCGGTATCCCAAAGACCGTACCAAGCTGAATGGGAAATAAACCACCGACAGCAATACATAGATACATTCCAACTACGGCAATCGCAGTGGCAATAGCAACGTTGGCGGTTTTTTTATAGACGGCGAAACCCAGCGCAACAGCAATCGGAATCTGCAGCCAGACCGGGATAACAGCACTCGGAAACGTAGTGAATACCGCCGCAATTACAACACCGAATATCGCGATGACAATCAATAGACTCAGAAACACCACGGCGAAGAATATGAATCGCACACGCATGTTGATATACTTGGCGGCGACTTCAGATATGCTTCTTCCCTCGTTTCGTAACGAGATAACCAACGCTCCAAAATCATGCATGGCCCCCATAAAGATAGAGCCGAAGAACACCCAGAGTAGTGCCGGCAACCAGCCCCAGATAATTCCTATAGCCGGGCCTACAATCGGTCCGGTGCCGGCGATTGATGTATAATGATGGCCGAAAATTATCCCCTTGCGCGTGGGGACATAATCAATACCGTCCCGCCGTTCCACGCTCGGTACGCGTGCATTCTTATCAAGCTTGAATATTTTTTGGGCGAGAATTCTCCCGTATGTATGATAGGCTACCAAATACCCGCCGCCACAGATTAATATAAGCAAAAGTGTATCCATTTGTTATATCCTCCCAGTATTTTTTGCTAATTTCTGTGCTTTCGAGCAAAAAGCCGTATAGGCACTTCATCAATCGGCAGTATAGATCGTAGCCGGTTTACGATGAATCTGCGATAGTTTTCTTCAAACAATTCGGGTTTATTAACAAACATAAGAATCGTAACCGGATTGACGGCGACCTGCGTAGCATAATAAATTTTCGGCCGGCCTTTTTTCCCACCCTTGGAAACGCCGACATTCTCTTGTTTTATCAAATCGAAGGCCTTGTTCAGCCTTGTAGTCGGTATCCATGTTGTTGTCTGCTTGAAGATTTCCGCCGACAGGTCCAAAACGCTCTGGACATTCTTCGCCTGTGTTGCCGTGGTGAATGCCAGCGGCGCATATTTCAGGCCCGGCAGCAGCTTCGTCAAATAATCCTCGTAGTCGGAGGTTACGGCCGAATCCTTTGCAAGGTCCCATTTGTTGACTACGATAATGCAGCTTTTGCATTCTTCAGCGATGAACTTGGCTAACTTCTTATCGACCTGTGAGACCGGCACTGTGGCATCCATCATAAACAGCACAACATCGGAACGCTGAATCGACCGGGTGGCACGAACATAGCTGTAAAATTCAATGCTGTCGGCCAGCTTGCTCTTCTTCCTCAATCCTGCGGTGTCAATGACTATGATAGTTTTGCCGTCCTTTTCGAAGCGCACATCGATCGAGTCTCGGGTAGTGCCCGGCGTCTCGCTGACGATGACCCGCTCCGAGCCGACAATGGCGTTAACGAGGGTGCTCTTGCCGGCGTTTCGTTTGCCGACAATCGCTATTTTCATCACCGGCTCCGTTGGCTTGTCCGACTCCAAATGTGCGAGTCTGTTAAAAATCGTATCAAGCAGAACCGATTTATTGATATTGTTCTTCGCCGAGATGCACAGAAATTCACCGAAGCCGAGCCTGGAAAATACGCCCGCGGCAGGAAACATTTTAGCGGTGTCGGCCTTGTTGGCAACGCCGATAACGTCAAGGTTGTTTTTACGCAGAAGCCGGGCGATCTTTTCATCCAGCGGCACAATCCCGTCGCGAATATCGACCATAAACAGCACGAGATTCGCCGATTCGATAGCGAGGTGGATTTGCTGCTCGATATGCTCACTCAGCAGATCGCTGTCAACGATCCCGTAGCCGCCCGTATCGATAAGCTCAAAGTACTGGTCGTCCCGGCCGATAATGGTGCTCACCCGGTCTCTCGTAACACCGGCCGTCGGCTCGACAATACTTATCATCTGCCCCGCCAGTGCATTGAGCAGACTGCTCTTGCCCACATTAGGCCTACCAATTATAGCAACCACAGGTAACGCCATTCTTATAATTTCCTATTGCTTATCTTCTATTTATTAACTACTATTATTTTACTATCTTATAGTCAAAGTTTAAATGCCTTAATACTGAAGTGTTTCCCTAAGAGGAGCAGATTTTATGAATAATAATCGACGGGATTTCTTAAAGATGGTGGCTGCTGGTGCAGCAGCGGCGGCTGTGCCGGGATTTGCACAGGATTCACAGAAAAAAGAGCCGCCTGGCAATACTCCGGTGCAGAAAATGCTGCCGCGGTGGCGGGGATTTAATCTGCTGGAGATGTTCACAATGCGAAGCAGGGGTGATTTCCGGGAAGATGATTTCCGCTGGATGCGCGACTGGGGCTTCGACTTCGTTCGTTTACCGATGTGCTATCGGCTCTGGATAGAAGATGGGGATGACTACAAGCTCCACGGGCCAATGCTGGAGAAGCTCGACCGGGCCGTTGACCTTGCCGGCAAATACGGCGTGCACGTGAGCCTGAACTTTCATCGCGGGCCCGGCTACTCGGTCAACAGTGAATTTACCGAGCCGCATAATCTCTGGAAGGACGCCGAGCCGCTAAAAGCCTTCTGTTTCCATTGGCAGATGATGGCAAAGCGATATAAGGGCATTTCCCGGGACAAACTCAGCTTCGACCTCATCAACGAGCCGCCTTCGGTCGGCAATCTGATGAGCAGGGCCGACCACGAGCGAGTCGTTCGCACGACAGTCAAAGCAATCCGCGAGATTAATCCCGACCGCATTATCATTGCCGACGGCATAAGCTGGGGCAACGAGCCGATGCCGGAGCTGGCCGACCTGCGGATCGCTCAGAGCACCCGCGCCTATCAGCCGATGTTCATCAGCCATTACGGCGCATCCTGGGTCGATAGTAAGAATTATCCCGAGCCGGCCTGGCCCGGGCATGGCTGGGACCGAAAGCGCCTGGAGGAGCACTATCAGAAATGGGCCGACCTGGCCAAAATGGGTGTTGGCGTACATTGCGGCGAAGGCGGCGCTTATAATAAGACGCCTCACAATGTCGTGTTAGCCTGGCTGCAGGACGTCCTGGAGATTCTAACAGAGAACGGCATCGGTCTGGCCCTCTGGAATTTACGCGGTTCGTTCGGTATTGTCGACTCCGGCCGGGAAGACGTCCAATATGAGGACTTCAACGGCCATAAGCTCGACCGAAAATTGCTGGAATTGCTGCAGAAGTTCAAATAGACGGTTTTATTTGCAGCCGGCATGGATCAAGTCTCCCGCTCGTCGTACTGAAAGACCTGCTCTATTGGGACATAAAAGGTTCGAGAAATTCGGAACGCAAGAGGTAGTGATGGTGCGTACTTGCCCGCTTCGATGGCGATAATCGTCTGGCGAGTAACCCCAACGCGGTCGGCCAACTGTTGCTGGGTTATCTCGCCGTTCTCAAAACGCAGCCTGCGGACCTGATTCTGTATCTCACTATTCGCCATCTTTGCCCCCCCGGCCGTATTGAATCAGGGTAGCCAGACCCTGCACAAAAGTAAAAGTCACAAGACCACCTAAAAGCGTAAGTGGCATCACGTTGACTGAAATAGAGCCACGCGGACCAACGATGCACCAGGCAATCACGCATACGGCAACGAAATATAACCAAAGCACGACATAGCCGGCCATAACCGATTTCTTGTGAATCAATTGGTCCCGCTCGTCGAAACTAATCTTCTTTTTTACTTTGCGGACTTTTTTTTCGATGAAAGGAAACAGCCAAAACAGGCCGAACCAGATGACAATCCCTGCAAACATAAACACCGGCGCGAAGGATACCCCCTGGTCATAAACGATAAATACGGCAACTGTCCCTGGGATGAGAATACAAGCTAATCCTATAAAGAAATAAAGCCATGATTCTATCTGTGTCTTATTCATGATTTATCACTCCTTAAATTCTTTAGCTTCTCTATACCTGACAATGTAAAGCAAACTTTACATTATGTCAAGTCTATTTTACATTTTTTCGCAAAAAAATTTTATCCCGCAGGAAGGAGAAGAATTCCTGATGTTTTGCAATTCATTTATTAACAAGAGGTTAAGCTGATTTGTACGAGATGTGTTCAGAGCTGAAATTTTTGGAAGAAACGCCTTTTTATCCCTTTTCGCCTTAAACCTCATAAATCGTTAACGGCATTAATAATTTTAACAGGTTAGACAAAGTTATTCTATAGAGATCTTGAATAATACCCACC
>CAZHBL010000364.1:0-5888 GCA_964530105.1 uncultured Pirellulales bacterium
ATTGCAGTTTTGGGTGACACTGATTTTGTGATGCCGTTCTCGGCACTGGGAGTCGATACGTTCGCGGTCGAGCAGACGCCTGCCGAGATCGCCGAGAGTGCGAGGAAAATAATCGATGAAAATTACGCTCTCGTAGTAGTCGCCGAAAATATCGCTCCCAGGACTGAAGAAGTGTTCGCGGCTTATCGGGACAAGCCGACTCCCTGTGTTGTGGTTGTGCCGTTTACTACCGAATCCGAAGGTTATGCCACGCAGTCCCTGGGCCAGGTGCTGAAAATGGCTACGGGTATCGATATACTGCAAAACGATTAGAAGTTGGTATTGCGTCGTGCGTATTGCGTTAAAATAATACGCACGACGCGATACGCAATACGATATACGGAAGGTTTTGATAATGATTGAAAGAAATGAAGGCAGGATAGTCAAGGTCGCGGGCCCTGTTGTGGTCGCCGAAGGGATGGCGGGCACGCGAATGTATGATGTTGTTCGTGTGGGCGAATTGAACCTTATCGGCGAAATCGTGGAACTCCACGGCGATAAAGCGTCGATTCAGGTCTACGAAGAAACGACGGGCATGGGACCGGGCGAGCCTGTGGTCGATACCGAGGCGCCGCTGAGCGTCGAGCTGGGTCCGGGTCTGATTCAGAGCATTTATGACGGTATCCAAAGGCCTCTTAACGCACTTGTAGAGGCTGAAGGTGAATTTATGAGCCGGGGCAGTGACATGCCGGGGCTGGACAGAGAGAAAAAATGGCATTTCAAGCCGACAGTCTCAGAAGGGACAAAAGTCAGTAGCGGAGATATAATCGGCGAGGTGAAGGAAACCACGCTTGTCGTGCATAAGATTATGGTGCCGGTCGGTGTGGAAGGAACCTTGAAGAAGATTAGCGAAGGAGATTTCACAGTCGTCGAGACGATTGCGATCATCGCTGCGGAAAACGGAAGCGAAACGGAGCTGCAGTTGATGCAGAAATGGCCCGTTCGTAACCCCAGGCAGACAACCAAGCGCCTTGCACCTAATAGAATACTCGCCACGGGCCAGCGCGTCATCGACACGTTCTTCCCGATAACCAAAGGCGGGACGGCCTGCGTTCCGGGACCATTCGGAACTGGCAAAACCGTCGTTCAGCATCAGTTGGCCAAATGGGTGGACGCGGACATCGTCGTCTACGTCGGCTGCGGCGAACGCGGCAATGAAATGACCGATGTGCTGACCGAGTTTCCGGAACTCAAGGACCCGCGAAGCGGCGAGCCGCTGATGCAGCGCTCGGTACTGATTGCAAACACGTCGAACATGCCCGTGGCGGCCAGAGAGGCTTCCGTTTATACGGGTATTACCATCGCCGAGTATTTCCGCGATATGGGTTATACCGTCGCCCTGATGGCCGACAGCACGAGCCGATGGGCGGAGGCGATGCGCGAGATATCGACACGGCTGGAAGAGATGCCCGCCGAGGAAGGATACCCCGCGTACCTGTCGGCCCGAATTGCGGCGTTCTACGAGAGAGCCGGACGCGTCCAGTGCTGCGGCGCGCCCGAACGCGAAGGGGCCTTGTCCATCATCGGAGCGGTGAGCCCGCCCGGCGGCGATTTGTCCGACTCGGTCGTCCAGGCAACTCTGCACGTGGTCAAGGTCTTCTGGTCGCTCAAGGGCGAACTCGCATATCAGAGGCACTTTCCAGCCATCGACTGGCTCACCTCATACAGTTTTTATAAGCAGTATCTAAAGGAGTGCTTCGAGGACAAAGACCAGGGACTGGAAATGGAAAAGATGACCGTCGAGGCCATGGGATTGCTCGAACAGGAGGCGGAGTTGCTTGAAATCGTTCGGCTCGTCGGCGCCGAGGCCCTCTCGCCGCAGGACAGGTTTGCGCTCGAGACGTCACGGTCCATCCGCGAAGATTTCCTGCACCAGAACGCCTTCCACGAAGTAGACACTTATACATCGATGGACAAGCAGTATGAGATGCTGAAAACCATTCTGCATTTCCATAAGCAGGCTCTTGCTGCTATTGAGACCGGAGTTGAAACCACCGTAATTTCCAAACTGACCGTCCGGGAGGAAATCGCAAGAGCAAAATACATCCCGCAGAACGATA
This sequence comes from uncultured Pirellulales bacterium, assembly GCA_964530105.1. Classification (GTDB taxonomy): domain Bacteria; phylum Planctomycetota; class Phycisphaerae; order Sedimentisphaerales; family Anaerobacaceae; genus JAFGPJ01. The sequence goes on from CAZHBL010000364.1 coordinate 2,100, forward strand.
TAGCAAAAGTCAGCCAAATAAGAGAAACGATCGACAAACAGATAAAGCAATTAAAAACATCAGCCCCAACAGCTTGAATCGTATGAAGATATATGAGATATGCTTCAAGAGAAACAAAAATAGGAGCATGAAATGCCTGCTATAAAAGAATATCAAACAGTCACGAATATCTCCGGCCCGTTAATGCTGGTCGAAATGGTCGATGAGGCCAAATACGGACATATAGTCGATATCGAGATCGGTGACGGCTCAATACGGCACGGGCAAATCCTCCAGGTCGAAAACGACAAAGTCCTCGTCCAGGTTTTCGAGGGCACCAGAGGTATCGATGTCAAAAGTAGCACCGTGCGGTTCCTGGCCAAGCCTTTGGAGCTGGCCGTCTCGCCGGACATTCTCGGCAGAGTTTTCAGCGGTCTCGGTGAGCCGATAGATGACGGCCCTGCAATCATCCCTCAAAAACGTCTGGATATTAATAGCAAGCCGATCAACCCATACGCCCGTAACTACCCGAATGAGTTTATTCAGAGCGGCATATCCACAATAGACGGCTTGAATCCGCTCGTCCGGGGCCAGAAGCTCCCCATATTCTCGGGCGCCGGCCTGCCGCACGACCAGATTACAGCACAATTTGCCCGACAGGCAACAGTGCTCGGTAAAGGCGAAGACTTCGCCGTAGTCTTCGCAGCTATGGGGATCACATTCGAGGCTGCACAATTCTTTATCGACGACCTGCACAACACCGGGGCGATAGAGCGCTCCGTTATGTTCATAAACCTGGCGAACGATCCCGCGATTGAGCGGATAGCAACGCCGAGATTCGCGCTGACCGCCGCCGAGTATCTGGCCTACGAACTGGATATGCACGTTCTGGTTATCCTGAACGATATGACCAACTACTGCGAAGCCCTTCGCGAGATTAGTGCCGCAAGAAAAGAAGTCCCCGGCAGGCGAGGCTATCCCGGTTATCTCTACACGGACCTGGCAACAGTTTACGAACGGGCCGGTCGAATCAAAGGCAAAAAGGGCTCCATTACAATGGTGCCGGTATTGACAATGCCCGAGGACGACAAGACCCATCCCGTGCCGGACCTGACCGGCTATATCACCGAAGGCCAGGTGATTCTGTCCCGCTCGCTGCACAGACAGGGTGTATCGCCGCCCGTGGATGTGCTGCCGAGTCTTTCGCGACTGAAAGACAAGGGAATCGGCGAGGGCAAGACGCGTGAGGACCATGCCGACCTCTATAACCAGCTCTACGCCGCTTACGCCCGCGGTAAAGAGATGCAGGAGCTGGCTACGATCATGGGTGAGGCCGCCCTTTCTGATGAAGACAAGAAGTATATGAAATTCGCGAACGAGTTCGAGGCCAGGTACATCTCGCAGGACTACTACGAGAACCGTACGGTCGAACAGACGCTGAACCTCGGCTGGGAGCTGCTCAGCATGTTCGAGAACGTCGATCTCAAACGTATCGATATCAAGCTGATTGAAAAGTATATGCCCCGGTTCCGCAAGAGCAAGCCACAAGAAGCAGCTAAATCATAGAAGAAGGAGACAGAGTAGGTGTTAGCGAATGTAAATGCAACGCGAATGGAGCTGTTACGGCTGCGGAGGCGCGTGTCGCTTGCCAGCCGGGGACACCATCTGCTCAGCGAGAAACGTGATGAGATATCCCGGCAGCTAATCCAGATTGCGAGAGAGATTCGGCCGCTGCGCCGGAAGGTCGAGAAAGAACTTTCGGAGACGTTCCGGCGTTTCATGCTGGCCCGTGCGACGATGGAGCCGGAGCATACGAAGGCCGCCCTGGCGGTACCCACAAAGAAATTCAGCCTGGCTATTGATTTTGCGAACGTAATGAACATCAAGGTCCCGCACCTGACTAAGGATATATCGGGAGAGATTATCTGTTACGGCTACGCCACAACATCAGGCGAAATGGATGTCGCTCTGCTCGCATTGGAGCGTGCGTTCGACCATCTGATTGAATTGGCAGAGAAAGAAAAGCAGGCCGCTCTTCTTGCCACCGAGCTTCAAATGACCCGCCGAAGAGTCAACGTCCTGGAGCACGTCGTCATTCCCGAACTGCACGAAACAATCCGCTTTATCTTTGACAAATTAGCCGAAGCCGAGCGAGATAATATCTCGCGCCTGATGAAAATCGCCGACATCATAAGAGCGTGATTCGTGCCCCGTCGCTCGTGAATCGCATCTCGCGGATTGAATGTTGCACGGCAATCTAAAAATATTTAGCCCGCCGATTCATTCGACGGGTTTGATTTCAAATCAACACAATAGAGCATTTTGTCCCGCAGCATAAGCAAGTTCTCCTGCCCATACGGTTAATCATTCTCCAATCATTTTTTATATTCACCACGGGCAATCACGCCTCTTCGACAACTTTCCATCCAATCGCGTCGGCCAGGGAATACACGGGCTTTTTTATGTCACCGTAGCACGTCACACGGTGCCAGCTCCACAGGTCCCACATTTCAAAAAGCTTCTCGATGTCACCGACCGGCTCAGCGGCAAGCTTCGTCCGGCACGCGCGGTCGTTCGGATCGTTATCGACCGCCTTGCCCAGATGCATTATTATCTCCTTTTGCGGCTGCCTGATTTCGAGGGTTGTCGTCATGTAATCCAGCGGCAGAATCGAACGAACCGATGCGCCCTGCCTGTCCTCGGAATGTGTCAAAATCTCATACGAATTTGCCGGCCCATCGGGACCGAACATCTTATTCGGCGCCACGCAATGCGCATAGATAATTTGCCGCTTGGTGGTATCTATGACCGGGTCCGAAATGAAACTGGGCCGCCCGCCCGTAATGGCATTTATCACCAGCATGGTCGCCGTGGACCTAATATCACATTCACACGCCCCGACCATTCCCTCATTATTCAACTGGTGAAATCCGAGGCATGGGTATGCGTGAATGTGTCCGCCGTAAAATCCGCCCAGACAGTTGATTGCAATAGCATTAGCCGCATGCTTTTTCAGCACCTGCTTCATGCCCAGGTACATCGCCGCCGAAGTCTCCAGCGTCTGGTCCGAAACACCGACAACTTTGGCCGCATTATCTTTCCATGTCCGGGCAACCGTCTTCGACATGTCCTTGTCCGCGTTTTCCCACGCGGCGTTTACTTCGGCGAAGGAAACGCTCTCGATTGGTATCCCCATCATCTCGCCGCCCGGACCGGAATTCTGGTCCCGAACTGACAGAATCTTCGATTTTTTCATCTGCCTCATGCACTCATCCGTCGAGGCCGTTCGCAAATTGTCCGCCTTGCACTGCATGTTGCTCATCCTCGGCGTCCCCTCTATGCGTACTCGCTTTGTCGCTATGGCGAAGTCCGATGCCGATCCTCCACGCCCAATGATCTCGAAGCATTTTACGCCGGCAATTACATCGTTCATATTCGATGATGCGACAAAGCCCACATTGGCCGTCCCGCTCCGCAGGAACGCAGCGTTATAAACCAGAAATCCGCCGCTTCCACCGTACTGAAAGTCAACATAAAGCACCGGCTTGCCCGAAGCGGCAATATCCTGGACCACGCGATTCCAGCAGTTCATCTGATAAACGATATAGCCGTCAACGCCGTTGAGCCCATTCTCCTGGAGAATCTTCTTCGCTTCCTCCGGCCCTTTGGCCATGGACGATATGAACTCGAACTCAGGGCATCCCTGAGCAAGGTCGGCGTCAATTTGCTTCATAACCGGCCCGAAATCGAATCCAACGTTAGGCCAGTCCGGCCCGGGCTGCTTGACCGCATGAAGCGAATAAATCACCT
>CAZHBL010000365.1:0-5881 GCA_964530105.1 uncultured Pirellulales bacterium
GTGGAATTTGCATGATGGCCATAGCATTTATCAGCTTCTTAATTTCACGCTACGCCACGGGTATGTCGGGCCAGCCGGAGTGGAAACCGCTCAGGGCCGGCGGCAGCGCCCTGCTCGGCGTGGCGGTCTTGTGCTTTGCTTTAGCCGTGATACTTGCATTGGTTTACCTCTTCAACTTCCGTACACCGGTAAACATCATAGCAATGGTCATCCCGGCCCTGCTTGTTGTACTTGGCGCCGAAACTGCACTCAATCTCATAATGGACGTATACCGTCCAAGACTGAAGGGCCTATACAGCAGGAGCGCTTTCGACAGCAGGCTCTTGGGGGTGATCAATGAGCCGGGTGGTATCCTGCGCAGCCTCGCGGATGCTATTGACTATCAGTTCGGCTTTAAAGCATCTCAAACATGGTTTTATAAACTGCTCGAACAGGCGATAGTTCCTTTAATCCTTTTTGGTGCCGTAACGCTTTATCTATTTAGCTGTGTCGTTGTGGTGGGACCCGACGAACAGGCAATAATAGAGCATTTCGGCAATCCTGTAAGCGAAACGGGGCAGGTCAGGCTTATCGGTCCGGGATTGGCCTTGAAATGGCCCTGGCCTATCGATATTGCCTATAAATACCAAACGAAAATGATCTCAGAAATCAGCATCGGCTTCGTCCCAAAGGTTGATCCACAGACAGGCGAAGTGGAGCATAAGCCTCTGTTGTGGGGCGAGGCGCACTATGAAAAAGAATATCAACTGCTCGTCGCCAGCCAGCAGAGCGGCACAGAGTCGCGGGCAGGAACCGTGCCGGTGAGTCTTGTCATTGCCGCAGTGCCCGTTCAATACAGAATCAAGGATTTGTATTCTTTTATATATAATCATAACGAGCCGGAGAAACTGCTCAAATCCATTTGTTATCGCGAGCTGACAAGATTTGCAGCCAGCGCAAAGATAGAAACCAACGACGAAACTGGCATCGATCAGAGCCTGCTCGGAATAGGCAGGGCAGAGGCTGGAAAGATTCTAACGGAGAGAGTTCAAGAGGCCGCCGACAAGGAGGGCCTTGGCGTTGAAATCGTATTCCTCGGCTTACAGGGCATTCACCCCCCGACAGAAGTCGCAGCTGCCTATCAAAAGGTGATTGGTGCCGTTCAACAAAAACAGTCGCTTATCCTTCAGGCCCAGGCCGAGCGAAACAAGATGCTGAGCACTCTCGTCGGGTCCGTAGAGAAGGCCGATGAACTTTACGGGCTTGCGTTGAAATACAGGCAGTCCGAAAACGTAAACACACCGGAAGAGATAGAGACTCTTGGCAAGCAGCTCGATACGGCTTTTGAAGAAGCAAAGGGCGATATTTTCAAGACTCTGAGAGAATCGCAACGTTATGCTTTCGAAAAAGAAACACTTGCGAAGGGGACCGGCGAGCGTTTTGCCGGCCAGCTCAAAGCTTACAAGGCCGCCCCGGAAATTTATGTCCACGAGCAGCGGATGGCGATGCTCGAAGAAGCGCTTGATGGCGTGCGGAAATACGTCATTGTAGCTGACCAGAACGATACACAGGTTACAATTATCGACCTCCAGGAAAAGCTTACGCCCAGTATCTACGAGACGGGCGTCATTGAGGAGAGCAGCAAAAAATGAAAAACATAGCCATTGCAGTCTTTGTAACATTGATTGTTATCACTTTGGGCCTCTATCTGATCTCGTTCCAGGTACGCGAAACGGAATCCTGCCTGGTTACGACGTTCGGCAAGCCCACACGCCCGCTCACTAAGCCGGGCTGGTACTTCAAATGGCCGTTCCCGATCCAGCAGATCCATTCGTTTGATTCCCGCATGCGGGCCTTTGAAGTTGAAATGGAAGAAACTCGAACAGCGGGAGGCGAGCCCATTATCGTAAACACATATGTAGTCTGGAAAATTTCCGGGCCGCTGGAATTTTTCAATGCAATTAAGACCGAGAAAAAAGCCGAGGACGAATTTTTACGCAGCCGGATTCGCAACTCACAAAACAACGTGATCGGCAGACATTATTTTTCCGAGTTTATCAACAGTGATCCGGCGAAAATCAAGTTCGAAGAAATCCAGGCCGAAATGCTCACCGACCTTCAAAAGGCCGTCACAGACGCACAGTGCGGTATTGAAATCAAAACCCTTGGGATCAAGCAGCTCAAAGTCAGCGCCGAAGTCAGCAAAGAGGTCTTTGCGCGAATGACGGCTGAAAGAAACCGCCGGGCCGAAGCAATCACTTCGCAGGGAAACGCCGAAGCCATTAAGATCAGAACCGACGCCAAATCGAAAAGCGACGAGCTGATTACGGCCGCCGAGGCCAGGGCAAAGGTCACCCGGGGCATGGGTGACGCCGAAGCGGCAAAACACTATAAAATGCTCGATGCCAACCCAAAGCTTGCAATGCTTCTGCGTAATCTTGAAGCACTCCAGAAAATACTGGAGGACCGAACAACATTTGTAACGCCAACCGATATGGTGCCATTTACGCTGCTGAAGGGAATGCCCGATATTAAATCCCTCGAACCCGAAGATTCGGAAAAATAATACAGAATAATCAATATGACGACAGAACATAACAGCGAAGAAAACAAGAACCTGCCGCTGTCGGCACAGGTAGAACCTGCGGGCGATGAGCTTGATACCGCCAGTAAGAGCCTGTCCGAGGCGCTGGGAATCAGCTTCATTATTCTGAAAGTAATCATGATTGTGCTGATCATTGCTTTTCTCGCATCCGGATTTGAAACGGTCGGCTCCGAAGAGCAGGCGCTTGTATTACGATTCGGCAAGATTCGCGGCGTGGGCGAGAAAAGGCTTCTCGGTCCGGGCCCGCATTGGATTCTCCCATATCCGATAGATGAAATAGTAAAGATCCCCGTAAAGACCCAGGTGAACCTGCCCATCGATTCGTTCTGGTATTTTCAGACACAATCAGAAATGCTTTCCGGACAGCAACGTCCGGTTCCCCCGAATCAGCCGCTGGAGCCGCTTCGTGACGGTTATTGCATCACTCGCGGCGAAAAGCGAATCGAAGCTGCCACGGAGGGTGGGCCCGGCAGCCAGGCAGAGGCAAGCACCGGCTCCAATGGAAGCGACTATAACATCGTCCATACCAAGTGGCAACTGACCTACCAGATTGACGATCCCGAACGTTTCTTCAGGAACATCTATGTCGAAGATTTCAAGCCCGGCGACATTTACTTCAATGTGATTACAAAAAGCATAACACCGCTTTTGAAAGGTATATTCGATGATAGCGTCGTGACAGCGATGGTCAATTATACGATCGACGAAGCAATTTCAAGCCGCGACAGAATCCCGATACATATAAAACGCCTGTTGCAGGAAAAGCTGGACATAATCGAAAGTGGAATCAAGGTTGTATCAGTACAACTGACCAGAAGCGAATGTCCCCGGCAGGTCAAAGGAGCATTTGAGGCATCCACATTGGCCAGCCAGAAAAGCGAAACAGCGATCACTGGTGCCAGGACTTACGCCGAAAACACTCTGAACGAAGCCGGCGGACCGCTCGCATTTAGCCTGCTCAAGGGCAAAAATTCGGTTAGCGAGCTTAGTGAACAGGAACAAGAGCTGCTGTGGTCGCAATTGGCCGGTACCGCCCGGGAAAAAATCGCCGAAGCTCGATCCTATCGAGCGAGGGTAGTGGAAACCGCCAAAGCCAATGCTGATTACCTGGAGCGTCTGTTGCCCGAATACAGGCAGCGCCCCGAGCTTGTAATTCAAAAAATCTATCTGGATGCCATAGAGCAAATTCTTACCAATGCGAATGAAAAATTCGTGATTCAGACTGCCGAAGGGACAAAGGGCTCTGAGATTAGAGTGAACCTCAACAGGGATCCATCGTTGAAACGGAAAAAGAGCAAGGAGCAAACGGAAAAGGAAAATCAGGAACAAGCGACCCGCTGAGCCTCCTACGGAAGCCGATACGAAAAACAAGAGACTAAATTATGGCCCATGAACATCTACATTTTAAGGATGACATTGCCGCCGAACACACATACGGCAAACAAATTCGCGTCAGCATGGCCCTGCTTGGAACCCTGGCCGGCGGAGTGCTTCTGATTAACAGCGGGATAGCAAAGTATATTTACGGTGCCGGCAGTTTCAACACCGCGTTTTTGGCAATGGCCGGTGCAATACTGCTTGGCGCCCCGATTGTCCTGCATGCCATCAAGAGCATTCTACATAAAGAAGCGCATATGGATGAACTGGTGGCTTTGGCCATCCTTGCGGCCTTCGCGACACAGGAATATGCCACGGCGGGCGTCGTAGCTTTCTTTATGCTTGTCAGCGAACTGATTGAAACGCGCACCGCCCTCGGCGCCCGCGCATCGATCGAATCGCTCATCAAGCTGACACCCACCATAGCAAATCTCATCGATGGGCAGCACGGGGAAAAGGAAGTGAAAGTCAGCAGCCTGAAGACCGGCGATTGCGTACGTGTCCGGCCTGGCGACAACATCCCCGCCGACGGAGAGGTGGTGAAGGGCCTCAGTTCCGTCAATGAAGCAACTATTACGGGCGAATCGCTGCCCGTCGATAAAGTGCCGGGGATGCAGGTTTTTGCCGGCACAAATAACCTTACCGGCGTGCTGGATATTACAGTGACCAAGGCCGGCAAAGATACGACCCTCGGCAAGGTTCAATCGCTGATTATCCAGGCCGAGCAGACAAAAATCCCGATTATGAGGATAATCGACCGCTATGTGAAGTGGTACACACCGACAATCCTGATGATTGCCGGGATCGTTCTGTTTTTCACCCGCGATATGAACCGGGCGATTACAATCCTTGTTGTCTCTTGCCCCTGTGCATTGATTTTAGCCACGCCGACGGCAATGGTCGCTGCGATTTCGGCCTCCGCCCGCCTCGGTATTCTTATAAAGAATGTTGCCGACCTTGAGATTGCAGGCAAAATCACGGCGATGGTTTTTGACAAGACAGGAACTGTCACTACCGGCCGGCTCTACGTGACCAAACTGACTCCCGCAGAGGACGTCGAACCCGGTGAATTACTGGCAGAAGCCGCCTCAGCCGAGCAGATGAGTAAGCACCCGGCCGCAAGGGCATTACACGAGGTCGCCAGGGAAGCTAATCTTTCCCTGCCGGCGACAGAAAATTTCAAAGAAACGCCGGGAAAAGGAGTCACTGCAACAATCAATTCGGCAAGAATCATGGTCGGCAGAGATACCTTCCTTAAAGAAAACAATATAGACATCAGCAATATTTCCGACCCGGCCCTTCACGAGGAACAGGGATTCAGCACACTTTATGTGGCAAAAGGTTCCAAGTGCATCGGCTGGATCGGCCTGCAGGATAAAACCAGACCTGAAGCCAAGCAAGCTGTCAGGGAACTGCTCGATATCGGCGTCAAAAGAGTCACAATGCTGACCGGCGACCGGAGCGAGGTGGCCAGCAGAGTCGCCGCCGAGCTGGCTTGCACCGATTTCAAAGCGCATTGTTTGCCCCAGGACAAACTGGCGATTGTCGAGCAAATTAAGAAAGACGGCCACACCGTTGTGGTTGTCGGTGACGGCATCAACGATGCGCCCGCTCTGGCGGCAGGGGACCTGGGCATCGCGATGGGAGCCGCCGGAAGTGACGTCGCCATTAATTCCGCTTCGATCGCACTGATGAGCGACGACCTGACAAGGCTGCCTTTCCTTGTCCGGCTTTCGAAAAAGACCGGAAGGGTAATTTATCAAAATCTCGGTTTTGGAATCATCTTTATTATTCTTGGGATTGCCGCAGGGGCGGCAGCTTTGCTGACGGCACCTTACGCCGCGGTTCTGCATTTTGTCGGCTCGTTGATTGTCGTTTTCAATAGTGCTCGACTTGTCCGCTATGGAGAGGAACTCGACC
>CAZHBL010000366.1:0-5844 GCA_964530105.1 uncultured Pirellulales bacterium
ATTCTGGACTTTCACTATGAAGATGGATGGCACTCTATTACCGACGGCGAGGATTTTTCTCTGACTGTAATAAATCCGGGCAATCCTGACCCGAACAGTTGGGACGAGAAAGACTCCTGGCGTCCGAGTGCATACGCCGGCGGCTCGCCCGGACAAAATGACAGCGGCATCCTTCCCGATCCGGGCGATGTGGTGATCAACGAGGTCATGGCCCATTCGCACGCTGATGCATCGGATTGGATCGAATTATACAACACGACCGGGATCGCTATAGATATTGGTGGCTGGTTTATCAGCGACAGTAATGACAATTTGACCAAGTATAAGATTGCCAACGGAACAACAATTGGCCCATACCGGTTCCTTGTGTTGTATGAAAGCCAACATTTCGGCAATCGCAATGATCCCGGTTGTTTTGAGCCTTTTGCCCTGAGCGAAAATGGCGAAAAATTGTATTTAAGCTCGGCACAAAACAATACATTGACAGGCTATCGTACCGTTGAGGATTTTGGTGCTTCGGAAACCGGCGTATCGTTCGGGCGTTATTATAAGTCCAGCACCGGCAACTACAATTTCGTGGCAATGGATTACAATACAGAGGGTTCTGCCAACGCTTACCCGAAGGTCGGCCCGATTGTTATCAGCGAGATTATGTACAATCCGGACTGGCCCTTCGGCGGTTCGTATACCAATGACCAATACGAGTACATCGAGCTGCACAATATCACCGCAGAGCCAGTGACGCTGTACGACTATGAAACAGGCGAGCCGTGGAAATTTACAGACGGCATCGAGTTTGTCTTCCCTGCCGAGACACCGGTTACAATTCCCGCCGGCGAATATCTCTTAGTGGTCAATAAGCCGGCAGCATTTTCCTGGCGCTATCCGGGCGTGCCTGCTGATAAGATTTTAGGCCCTTACGATGGAAAGTTAAACGACGCCGGCGAAAGCCTGGAGCTTAGTATGCCCGGCGACATTGACATGGCCGGCGAGCGCCATTATATCCGCGTCGACCGGGTAAATTACAGTGACGGCTCTCATCCGGAAAACAATCCAGGTGGTGTCGATCTTTGGCCTATTTGGTCTGATGGTTTTGGTTTCTCCCTTACCCGGAGAGTGCTTTCCGATTACGGCAACAATCCAGACAACTGGACCGCCTCGACACCTTCTCCATGCCAGTAAAATTGCCGAATTGACCCCATCAGGCTGGAAAAGCTGTCTGGAATCATGAAAAATAGCAGAATTTTCCGCAGTTAGTGCTCGTAAAATGAACACAATTTTTTGATTGACTTTCGTAAGCGGATTCTGGTATATTATCTAACGATAGAGATTGCGTGCTCATCCCTGTCATTGTCTATTCGTTACGTTCTTGAAAGAAACTTCAATACAAGGCGTTTTTTCTGTCGGCCAGGGATGGGCCGGAGGAGTTCATCACATGACTTCGAAAAGAAATTCAAGAGTTTGGGGGACAATCCTTTTAACAATCACAATCTTCTCTCTAAGCTTACCTGCCTACGCCAAATACAGCGGCGGCATAGGTGAGCCGAATGATCCATACCAAATCGCTACGGCTGAGGACCTTATGCTACTCGGCGAGACGCCCGAGGACTACGACAAGCACTTTATCCTGACTGCCGACATCGACCTGGACCCCAACCTTCCCGGACGCAAGGTCTTTGATAAGGCCGTGGTCGCACCGGATGTGAACGATGTCGAAGACGACTTCCAGGGGATTTCTTTCACCGGCGTCTTTGACGGCAAGGGGCACAAAATCTCGCATCTGACGATTCAAGGTCAGGACTGTCTGGGGCTATTTGGTCAATCATGGGGGGGGGTGGTGTGAGGTCAGAAACCTGGGGGTTGTGGATGTCAACATGACCGGCATAGGCCACTTTGTCGGTGGGGTAGTGGGGTACAATGGAGGCGCTATAAACCGATGTTACAGCACCGGTCTGGTCAAGGGAAATGATGCCGCCGGAGGGCTGGTGGGGTTGAATTATATTGGGAGCGGCGGTTCTGTCACTCAATCCTACAGCACTTGCGCGATTAGTGGCAAGGAGTATGTCGGCGGACTCGTAGGTAACAATGTGGGCTGGGTGGCCCAGTGTTGCAGCATAGGTACTGTCACAGGAGAAAGACATATCGGTGGCCTCGTGGGGATAAATACCGGTCGCGGCGGCAGGATCATTAGCAGCTACAGCACTGGTGCGGTCAGCGGCAGGGACTATGTCGGCGGGCTGGTGGGGGAGAACTACCCTAATCTCTCCGAGCCTGGGACTGTGAATCAGTGCTACAGTACGGGTGTGGTCCGTGGGATTGGGGAGTATGTCGGTGGGCTCGTAGGGTACAATGGTTCCGAGATGGAAGGGACAGGTATTGTAACCGCCTGTTTCTGGGATACTCAAATCTCGGGCCAGCTTGGAGGGTGTACGACTGCCGAGATGCAAACCGCCGACACATTCCTCGATGCAGGTTGGGACTTCGTGGGTGAAACCGTGAATGGCCCGAACGATATATGGAAAATATCTGAGGGTTTGGACTATCCCCGACTCTGGTGGGAGAAATACAGCGGCGGCACCGGTGATCCTAACGATCCCTATCTGATCTTCACCGCTGAGCATCTGAACGCCTTGGGAGCCGAGCCGAACGACTACGACAAGCACTTTAAGCTCATGACGGATATTGATCTGTCGGGGTATACGTATGATAGGGCTGTGATTGCTCCGGATACTAACGACATAGAATACGGGTTTCAGGGAACCTCTTTCACCGGTGTCTTTGATGGTAGTGGACATGTCATCCGCAACGTGGATGTGACTGGGCCCGGAAGTGACTATGTTGGCTTGTTCGGTTGTCTCCAAAATAGTCAAATTATGAATCTCGGTGTAGAAAATATCTCAGTGATCGGCAAGGATTCCGTCGGCGGTCTGGTGGGCTTTGCCATCAATGACTTCTCCAACTTGCCAGGCAAAGGCACTTTTATTTCGAACAGTTACAGCACCGGCTCAGTCAGCGGCGAGGATAAGGTTGGGGGCCTCGTCGGTATCAGTGGCCGCTTGTATTTTCCGAGCGTCATTAGAAACAGCTACAGCAACTGCTCGGTCACCGGCAATGACCGTGTCGGCGGTCTGGTCGGAATGATCGACGGACCCATTACGAACTGCTATAGCAGCGGCTCAGTCAGCGGAATCGGATGGAGTGTCGGCGGCCTGGTGGGATACAGGTCCCCCTATTCCTACTGGCATGTCAGCAATAGCTTCTGGGACATCCAGACCTCTGGGCAGACTACGAGTGTTGGCACAGGCAAGACGACGGCCGAGATGCAGACGGCCAGCACATTCCTCGACGCGGGCTGGGACTTTGTGGGCGAGACGGCCAACGGCACTGAGGATGTATGGAAAATCGCAGAGGGTCTGGGGTATCCGCGTCTGTCGTGGCAGAAGTACAGCGGCGGGACGGGAGAGCCGAACGACCCGTACCAAATCGGCACAGCCGCCGACCTGATTACCCTTGGCGAAACGCCCGAAGATTACGACAAGCACTTCATCCTGACTGCCGACATCGACCTGGACCCCAACCTCCCCGGCCGAAAGGTCTTCGACAAGGCTGTCATCGCAGCAGATGCCAACGAGACGAATACGTGGTTTGATGGCCCTCCTTTCACCGGCGTGTTCGAGGGCAATGGTCACGCAGTCTGGCATCTGACAATAACAGGGCAGAATATCCTTGGCTTGTTTGGCGTATTGGGATTTGGGGCCGACATCAGGAACCTGGGCCTGGTGGATGTCCACATAACCGGATTAGATGACGCCAATGGGGTCGGCGGCCTCGTCGGGTTCAACCAAGGCGGTACCGTGACCCGCTGCTACAGCACCGGGAGGGTGGCTGCCACCGGTCAATGGTCAGGGGCTGTCGGTGGACTGATGGGGGGCAATCGCGGCGATGTGATCCGATGCTCCAGCGTCAGTTCGGTCAGAGGCGGTTACGGTGTCGGTGGGCTGGTCGGCAACAACGCTCGTAGTGTAACTTGCTGCTACAGCATGGGCACAGTCAGCGGCAGCGTCGATGTCGGCGGGCTCGTGGGAACGAATTTTGCGGGGGTAGTCCGCTCCAGTGGCGCGATTACCGAATGCTACTCATCCAGTATTACCGTGGGTGACACATCTGTCGGTGGGCTCGTGGGCTCCAACAATGGCGGAATCAACTCGAGCTACAGTAGGGGCTCAGTCAGTGGAACCGAAGAAGTGGGTGGCCTGGTGGGGTCCAACGCGATAGCTATCTACGCAGAACCGGAGGAGGGCGTTGCAGGGGATGTCACCCATTGTTTCTGGGATATCGAGACCTCCGGGCAAGCCAGAAGCGACGGCGGCACGGGCAAGACGACGGCCGAGATGCAGACGGCCAGCACCTTCTTAGATGCTGGATGGGACTTCGTGGACGAGACAGAAAACGGCGCCGACGACATCTGGTGGATTCTCGAAGGCCAGGATTATCCGAGGCTTTGGTGGGAAAACGAATAGATTGACGATTTGCGATTTATTTCTCGGTGTGCTCGGTATTCTCCGTGGCCAGAATAATCAGCGTTAGTCAGTGGTTTCATAATAGAAGCTCTACGGAAATCCTAAATTCGAAACAAGCACGAATAGCCGAAAATCAGTTCGGTTTATTGACCTGGTGAAGGCAGGGCTGCAATCCAGTTATCCGGGTCGTTTCCATAATCGGCAGCAACATTGCGAGTCAGTGATGCTCCCTGGCCGTCGGGCTCGATTGGCCAGAGGTCTATTAATCCGGGGCAATTTTCCGGATGTGAGCCGTCGCTGTAATTTACCCGGTCGATGCGAATATAATGACGCGTACCTTCCATATCCACGTCGCCGGGCATGTTCAGTTCCAACATCTCCCCGGAGTTGCTGAGGTTCCCGTCGTAAGGGCCGAGAATGATTTCGGCGGGTACGTTCGGGTAGCGCCAGGTAAACGCTGCCGGATTATTAACCAACAGCAGATATCCTCCGGCGGGAATTGTGACCGGCACATCAACAGGAAAGATAAACTCAATGCCGCTTGTGAACTTCCATGCTTCGCCTGTCTCATAGTCGTATAGCGTAACTGGCTCTGCGCTGATATTCTGCAGTTCGACGTATTCGTATTGGTCGTTCGGGTAGGGGCTGCCATCGGGCCAGTCGGGATTGTACATTATCTCGCTTATTACTATCGGGCCGACCTTCGGATAGGAATTCGCGGAGCCGGGCGTAATTTGCTGCATCACCACGAAGTTGTAATTATCTGTGCTGCTCTTATAATGGCGCCCGAATGATATGCCGGTTTCGGAAGCACCAAAATCCTCCAAGCTGCGATAGCCTGTCAAGACACCGTTTTCTGCGGAACTGAGGTATAATTGTTCGCCGTTCTCGCTCAATGCAAAAGAAATTTGAGAACCGGAGTCGTTCGAGTTACCGAAGTGCAGGTCTTCATAGAATACAAGGTAATCGAATGGTTGAATAATTGTTCTGGCGACAATCTCGTATTTGAAAAGGGCGTCTTTACTGTCGCTTAGGAACCAGCCGCCGATATTGATTGCCGTGTCGGTCGTGTTATACAACTCGATCCAGTCCGAAGCTTCAGCATGTGCGTGGGCCAGGACCTCGTTAATCACCACGGCGCCCGGATTGGGGAGGATGCCGCTGTCGTCATATCCCGGCGAGCCGTCGAGATACGCACTCGCGCGCCAGGCCTCTTCGGCGTTCCAACTGCTAAGGTCAAAATGGGTTGGGTCGATAATAGTCAGTGAAAAACCTTCGCCGTCGGTAATAGAATGCCAGCCGTCTTCATAGCTAAAGTCCAGAA
>CAZHBL010000367.1:0-5820 GCA_964530105.1 uncultured Pirellulales bacterium
GCAATTGGGGTTACGCCCCCAGCAGCATCTTAGGGCTGCTATTGGTGATCGTGCTGGTGCTCCTGCTCGCAGGGTACATCCCCCGCGGCTTCTGAGCCGGCCGATCCCTGACTCGGCCAAAACTTTTTCCAGACCTAATTAAGGGTATATTTATGGCGCGCATACTTTTCACGCTCGTTCTGATCGTGGCCGTTGTCGCCGGCCTGGGCTTCTACATGGGGTGGTTCCATTTCTCGTCGAGCAGCGACGGCAACAGTGCGCACGTCACTGTGTCGATGGACAAGGACCAAATCCAAGAGGACAAGGACAAAGCGGTGGACAAGGTGCAAGACCTGGGACAACAAGCAAAGGACACGGTCGAAACGGCGACCCAGAAAGCTCAGGAATAGACCGCTCCGCCCGTGTTCCATTTATAGCAGTACGATCCTCTCACCGGCAATCTCATGGGAGAAGTACTGATTAAGCCAGGACTCCCACCGTAGATCAAACTCGATAATCCACCCTATGCTCGATATGCTGACCGTCGAAACCCCGGCGCAGAGGGAACTCTCGCGGCGGTCAGTTCTGTTTTGGCGTAGTCAGGCCAACAATCCCAGGTAGGGTTATACCCCATATACAAGGAACGGTCCACGACGTAGCATGAGTGTAGTATGTTGAAAGAATAGGCCGAAGAACGCAGCAAAAAGAAGAAAGTGTGTTAAAGCGAACGAAGATGTAAATTATGATTTTCAGTAGAACCGTCATCTAAAGGAGTATAACAAAATGGCAAGGAACGAAAGAACTTCAAGAAAAGTTGCCGCAAAGGCCAGCAAGCTATTGAGGACTTCTAAGAGCAAGACTGTCAGATCTGTTGCCGGTTCAGCCTTAACCCAGGCCCCGGACAAGAAAAAGGGACGAGGATAATCATCATATCTTTCGCATCTTTGTTGGTAGGAATGGTCATCTGTCATCCGACAAACGTGGTCTCCAACCTGCTCATATGCGTCTACTATGTGGCGCTCGGCTCCCAAGTTTTCGTATGGGACGAGACTCCCAGGAGCTGTAAATAAGGGACTTACGACCACCCGAGCCTTATGTCGTATCCTTCAAATTGTCTGCAGAAGAAAAAGCAAAAGAATATCCATCTGTTTAGCCCTTACTCAGGACCAAGTAAAAGTAAAGGTGATCCAATGGGATCAGTAACTAAAACCATTAACTTAACTATATGAGTAAACAAAGATGAAAACTGCAATTACTATGGTTATAATGCTAACTACGTGGTCATTTCCACTCTACGGCGCTGCCGACGAGCCGCCGCCAGTGCCGGCACAGGAACAGCCGGAGGTTTTGACCAGCGGCCCCGTGCATGAGGCATTTGCCGAACCTGTCA
Organism: uncultured Pirellulales bacterium; assembly: GCA_964530105.1. Classification (GTDB taxonomy): domain Bacteria; phylum Planctomycetota; class Phycisphaerae; order Sedimentisphaerales; family Anaerobacaceae; genus JAFGPJ01. The sequence goes on from CAZHBL010000367.1 coordinate 1,370, forward strand.
ACCTGCAGGTTCAGGGCGGGCTTGTGGCGCCGATCGAGCCGCCAGCTAATATAGTAGAATACCCGCCTGCCGAACGGCCTGCGGGCTCACAATACGTATGGGTTCCCGGCTACTGGGCGTGGGACAACGACCGCCACGACTATATCTGGGTCAGCGCCTGCTGGCGAGCCGTCCCGCCTAATAGGTACTGGGTACCCGGTTATTGGTCGCGTGCAGCCAACGGCTGGGAGTAGGTAGCCGGCTTCTGGAAACCGGTGGGCGTTCAGGAAATCCAATATCTGCCGTCCCCCCTCCGGTGTTAGTGGATGTGCAGCCCACAGGCCCCCCGCCATCGATAGATGTCATTTGGGTACCCCCCTGCAATTACTGGTACGGAGGTCATTATGTTTTGCGTGCAGGTTACTGGCTGCATCAGCAGCCGGGCTGGGTCTGGGTGGCATCTCATAATCTTTGGACTCCGCGGGGCTATGTCTTTGTGGAAGGACACTGGGATTTTGCGCTGGAGCGTCGCGGCGTGCTGTTTGCACCGGTATATTTCCCGCGGCATGTGTACCTGCAACCGAGGTTTGTTTACTCGCCAAGCATCATCATCGATATCGGCGCGCTGCAGGTCAGTCTATTCGCCTACCCGCGTTACTGCCACTATTACTTCGGCGATTACTACGATGACGCCTATCTCAGTGTCGGCATCTACCCGTGGTTTGAAAGCGAGCGTCGCCATATATGGTACAACCCGTTTTTCTCGTATGCCCGCTGGCACCACCGGGACGAGCCTCGCTGGGAGGAAAACGAGCGGCGTGAGTACGAACTCCGCCGGGAAAATAAGGAATTTCGTCCAGCCAGAACGTATCACGAGATGGAAATACGTGAGGCAGGGATGCCTGAACCTCGGCGAAAGAACTTTCGGATGGCAGAGCCCCTGACTGTAGTTGCTGCCGCCAGCAAGGAAACCTCGCTGAAGTTCGAGCATATCAACACCAAAGCACAACAGAAGATCACCACACAGGCGACCGCCGTGCACAAGTTCCGAGAGGACCGCAACCGCTGGGAGTCTCCAGCGATAGGTCAGAGGTCGACCCAACCACCCACGGCACACAAAGGCCCTGTGACACCACCTGCTGAACGTAAACAAACGTTGCAGCCGGTTACGGAACAGCACAAAGGTTCGGTGACTCCATCCGAAAAGAAAAACCCTGTTTTTGTTTCGCCTCGTGAGGTGCGGGCAACCAAGGCCGAGAAAGTGAAAATTAGCAAATCACCAATTGTCGGTAAGCACGTCTCGGGCAAGACAAAGGTCAGTCCACCGCCTAATCCGGCTGGGGAGCGCCAGCAATCAGGAGACAAGAACAAGGATAAAGGCAAAGGGAAAAAGTAAAAGGGAATATTGAATTGTATGACTCCTTTTTTATATAGGCATATAGACTAAAAAGGGATATTTCTCAATGTTTTTTGTGGTCCCGCAGTTAATAAAATGTGACGTTTGTGGGACCGTAATATAGAAAATTGGATTTTTGTATTTTGGAGGATTTAATTATGAAATGGTTTAGTTCAAATTTAGTGTTGGTTTGCGGTTTGGTATTACTACTCGGTGCCGTAAACGTCGCATCCGGCGCTGCTCCGTCTAATGACAACTGCAACAACGCAAAAGCGGTCGGTGATGTAACAAACGTGGCGTTCAACACTACAGAAGCAACATTTGACGGCCCCGGACATTACATTAACAGTCCAAACGTATGGTACTGTTATACTGCCACATGCACCGGATGTGCAACTATCAGTCTGGCCGGAAGCAGCTTCGATACTAAGCTTGCTGTCTATAAAGGTTGTGGTTGTTATCCCAGCCTGGCCGCCCTGATCAAAAAGAATGACGATTCGAGCGGCCAGCAATCAGAAGTTACTATTGCCGTAAAAGCCGGCGACCAGTACCTGATCGAGGTCGGAGGATTCAATCCTTCAGTAACTGGACAGGGTGTTCTGAATATCAGTTGCGACTCGCTAACCGCCGGGCCAACAAACGACAACTGCATTAAGCCAAAAGAGATCGGCAACGTAATAAACCTGCCGTTTTCCACCATCTGTGCAACGTTCGACGGTCCGGGCTATTTATATAACAGCCCAAACCTCTGGTATCTTTATACGGCTCCGAGTACAGGAGAAGTCACTGTCAGCCTCCTCGGAAGCGAGTTCGACACCGCGCTGGTCGTTTACGACACAGGCGATTGTTACCCGAAGCAGGATGATATCATTGAGAAAAATGATGACTTCGGCGGTTTTTTTCAGTCTCAGATCACCTTCCAGGCGGTCGCCAATCAACAATATTTGTTCGAAGTTTTAGGTTACAATTCCGATGAAGCCGGCGAGGGAGTGTTAAATGTCAGCGGTGAGGAGCCCCAGCCACCACCTGTAACAGACAATGACATGTGCTATCGCGCAAAGCCGATCGCCGAAGTAACAAATCTGCCGTTCGACACAACCGATGCTACGCTGGACGGCCCAAACATCTGCATGTTTAGTCCGAATCGCTGGTATTGCTATAAACCTTCCTGCACGGGTGAGGTAATCATAAGTTTGGCAGGCAGCAGCTTCGACACCATGCTCGCTGTTTACGAAGGGTGCGACTGCGATTCAGACTTGGACAATATGATCGAATGCAACGACGATACAACAGAATCTCGTCAGTCGGAAATCATATTTGACGCCGTCGCTGGCAACAAATACCTGATCGAGGTTGGGGGCTACGGCACCGAAACCGGTCATGGCTTTCTGACTGTCATTTGCGACGGAGTTACCCCTCCGTCGCCAAAAGACGACTGTCAAAATGCTAAAGCGATAGGCGACGTAAAGGACCTGCCGTTCGACACTACTGATGCGACGTTCGACGGCCCCGGTCTCTGCATGACCAGCCCGAACATTTGGTATTGCTATACCGCCACTTGCTCCGGCAACGTAACCGTCAGCCTGGCTGGCAGCAGTTTCGATACAATGCTCGCAGTATATGACGGGTGCGAATGCTACCCAACAGCGGATGACTTGATTGAATGCAACGACGACGCCGGCGCAGGTTATCCGTCGGCAATCACCTTTGCTGCAGTCGAAGGAAATCAATATCTCATCGAAGTCGGTGGCTACAGCACAGAGGCTGGTGAAGGTTTGATTACTATAAGTTGCTCGGGAATCGTACTGCCGGGAAAAACCGACCTTGGCGACGCCCCCGACAGCACAAATAACGAAAACAGGCAAATGACCGCATATCCCTTCAGCCATACGGGATTACCATCGGTCAAAGCCAATTTCCCGACCGTATATGACGATGGCAGCGGGATGGGACCTTATGGGCCGGTCCATTTGAACAATGAGATGGTGGCATATCTGGGTACATCAATCACCAGGGAGACCGAAGCCGACTCCGGTCCTGATGAGGATCCCAGTAACAATATCGTAACCTCTCCGGGTACAACTGCGAACCGCGATAACGGCGATGATGCCATTGACCTTAAAATCCCGATGAATCTGCCAGGTTGCTGCTGGACTACACTTGAATATAAAGTCACTATTGTCGATCCGAACGTCGACATCTGGGTGAATATGTGGTTCGACTGGAACCGTGACGGTGACTGGGACGATGTTGTCGAATGTCCCGAAGGTCCGGCACCGGAATGGGCTGTTCAGAACCAGTTCCTGTTTAACCTGCCGAAAGGGCTCAATACAATCACCACACCGGCGTTCCTGCCCTGGCATCCTGATGATATAGAACATATCTGGATTAGAATCACTCTATCAGAGAAGCCATGGAAGACCGGCAGCAATCCTGGACAGTTAGGCAATGCCGGCTCAGGACCCCAGGCAAAATACCTGATAGGTGAAACTGAAGATTACTACATCATCCCGGAGAAGTTACCCTGCTCAATATGCAGGGATCACGACGGCGATGGAGACGTCGACATGGATGACCTGGTATACTACACAGACCAATGGCTGATTAAATGTCCGTAGTATAAAGTAGATTTTGAATACACAATTCGGGCTATGGGTACTTTGTTGCTCACAGCTTCTTTTCTGTGTGCCAAGCATGTTTGGCAACGTGGGGAGGGCCCGAACGGTCCCCTTCGATGAAAGGGGTAAATGGAGTGGTTGGTAGGACATGCAACTCATGGGTACACAGCGGCAGAAAATTCAGATGGAACTGGCCTTTATGGCAGAGGGTATAGACAACAGCCAGCCAATAGTGTAGAGTATGTTCAATGGAAAACTCAGGAACCGAAAACCAGAGAAAAATGTGCAATTCCGAATGACAAAAAAAAGCAGAAGCAGTAGAATGACTGCGCCGAAAAGGCAGGCTGCTAATGGGCCTGATGTAAAAAAGATTGTTAGAAACCGTACGGTAGATCTAAACAGTATGGAGATTTGGTAAACAAATAACCATCCAATTCGGCTTTACGGCGAGCAGGTGA
>CAZHBL010000368.1:0-5811 GCA_964530105.1 uncultured Pirellulales bacterium
GTCCTCATCAATTCGAGCTCACCGTTCTTATAATTCCCGGTGATATTAGTATAGGTCTGGCTGGGTGGATTGAACTGAAGACCTTCTTTTGTCGGAATGATCTCACCACTCCAGCCATAAGGCACTTCAACACTGAAACTGCCCTTGGCATCAGTAGTATCCGTGCCAACCGTACCTTCCTCATTGCGTGCCGTTATCAACACACCGGCAATAGGCGTGTTGCCAATAATCACCGAATCGGTTATCGTAAACGTTCGCACTATCCCTGTGAAATTCTGCTGTTGATTGCTTGTAACAACGGCGTATTGTTTATTAGTAGGGGTGAAAGTATAGCCTTCCTTTGTCGGTGTTATTTTGCCTCTCCAGCCGTGATCCACTAACAATTCGTACTCGCCATTAGTGCTGGTTGTAACGGAATCGCCACCATCCGCTATGACATATACTTCAGCAATGGGCTGTCCCTTTTGAGAGAGTATTTTACCGGAGATCGTACGCTTTTGTAATGTCGGCATAAAGTCCTGATTAGTTTGATCGCCTAAAATATTGTCGAATTTTATATTAGCCGGATCGAAATCGTAACCATCTTTTGTCGCTGTAATAGTACCGCTCCAGCCGTAATCAACAGTGGCGCTATAAGTGCCGCTCGAATTGCTTGCAACAGCTTTACCCGGAAAACCTTTAATTGCTACACCCGGCACTGTAGTAGAACCGGAAATTATATAAGTAATCTTTTTCGCAGTGTAGTTCTCATTTGTCATGTCTTGGGTAACTGCTGCATACGGTTTACTTTCTGGTGTGAAAGTGTAACCGTCTTTCATCGGCGTAACCGTATCGCTCCAACCATAGTCTACTGTTACACTGTAACTACCATCCTTGCCGGTAATGGGATTTTCCGGCAGGCCGTTCATTACGACCCCCTCCATTCTCGTCGTTCCGGAAATAGTTACCTTAATCATTGCCGCGCTGTAATTCTCATTAAGCCGATCACTATTCACTTTCGTGTAGATCTTGCTGGCCGGTGTAAAGTTGTAACCAGCCAAAGCCGGCTCAACCGTTTGATTGAATCCATATTCTACAGTGGCAGTATAATAGCCATTCTCATCAGTAACAGGATCGCCCGGCAAACCCTTCATTTGGACACCCGCCATACCGGCTGTGCCGGAAATGACATAAGTCAACGGAGTCGCTGTATAATCCTGGTTAGACTGAGTCTCGATAACGTTGGAATAATCCGTGTAAGCCGGGCTGAACTCGTAACCCTCTTTCTTCGGCGTAACCGTTCCGTTCCAGCCATATTTAACTTTGACACTGTAATTACCACCCTGCATAGATACAATATTACCCGGCAAACCCTCTATGACGACGCCCTCGACTCCAACCGAGCCGGCAATGAGCAACATCATGGGTTCGGGCGTATAGTCATGGTTCATCTGGTTACTCTTGACTGGAGGATATCCTCTATTCGGCGGTTTGAACTCATAGCCTTCTTTTATCGGAGTAACCGAACCTTGCCAGCCGTGTGGGACAGTGGCGTTATATGTGCCGTCGCTGCCGGTTATAGGATTACCCGGCAGGCCGCTCATTTCCACACCCTCCATACCGAGCTTGCCGGAAATCGTATAAGTGATCTCCGACGGAGTGTAGTCCTCATTACTCATATCACCGGTCACTTTAGAATAGATTTTGCTCGCTGGTGTGAAGTTATATCCCTCCAAAATCGGAGTAACAGTGCCTTTCCATCCATAGTCAACAATCGCACTGTAAAAGCCGTTCTGATCGGTTACAACAGTTGAGCCCGGCAGACCTTTCATCGTTACTCCACTTATCCCTGCTGATCCGGAGATAGTATAAGTAATTGTTACCGCTTCGAACGCCTGGACACTGATACCCAGGAAGCAGAACAGAACGACAAAAAGGACTATCGCACCGCCCGATAATATTCTACGGATTTTTTTCCTCGCCATAAGTCAACGTCCCTTTCTCTCGCCATTAACTGGCAGTCTTACAGCTCTCTTGCCTTGTATCGGCAATCCAGCTTCTTTCTTTAGCAAAAAATGTCTTTGCAGGTTTTTCACCAATTAACCTTAATAAGCTCACTAAGTTCTTCTTCAACTCCCATGATTTGAACGATTCTCCGTTCTCCCTCAGTGGAGACCTGTATAGCCATTTGTTTATCTGCCCATTTACCCGGGGCATATTCTATAGCTGCCGCAAGACTGTACCTATCGGGAGGAACATATGAAAGATCCAAAACTCCGGAGAAGTCCCTGATTTCGGACGGCAGCATAAGATTTGGATTACCGCTAAGGAATGTGCTTACTCTGTTTATTCCAGTAAACATTGTTACAGCAGCCTTGACCCTGATAGGTACAAATTGGACCATTCCGTAATTACCGAACCTGGCAACGACAAGATACTTCGACTCACCCAAATCCTGGAGGGTTAACTTCAATGCCACGGCCGCAGGGTCAGTATTAACCGTATTATTCTGTACACAGATATTCGTGGTTGTAACGCCGGCTTTCTGGCCATCAGGATACGAGGCCCACAATGCCAAAAGCGAAAAATAGGTGGGATACGGCATTGAGGTGTTCGGCATCGTAGTAACAATGCGTAATGTTTGTTGTCCACCTTCACCACGAAGAGTGAATTGCTCCGGCATTACCTTCAACCACTCTGTGCAGTCTAAATCTTCTCCCTTTACGTTACCGAGAGTATTTTGTTGAAGGATGCTCGGCAATCCCATAGCCGTCCGGATATTGACAGTCTCATCCGAAGCGTTATAGACTTTTAATGTTGCCGTGCGGGTAGCTCCCGGCATTCCTTCCATTATAACATTGATCGGGTCCAGGTCAAGTGGTGCATCAGCCCCCACCCCGGTAACTGTTGTGTCACCGACAAAATCTATCTCTTTTTCAATCTTCTTTGTACGCCTGCCGTCAACGAAGAGCAGTCCGGCTGCTTTGTATTTCCCGCTCGGAAGGGGCTTACGTATATTTGCTTTTAACTTCAATTTGACTCCCGGGATGATACCGGTTTCCTGGAACTCTGTCGTTGTAATTACCTGCCAGTGCCCCCGCGAGAAAGACCAGATTCGTACTCCAGGTTTCACCCTCGAAAAGGTACCGCCGGTATTCTCTATATCCATTGTGGCGAGCGTTCTTGCCTTATATTCTCCACTTGCTTGAATGAACTCCATCCCGATATCGGTGGCCTGCACTCTGGGCCGCATTGGCCTGTCTTGTATCTCAACAATAACGGGAACGAAAAATCGCACGACAACAGAAACGTTTCCCACACCTTGCATGGGGCTTGTCGTAGCGATGATTCCGGCACCAAAGAATCCACGGACACCACGCTGGACACGTAAAGTTACCTCTACAGTAACTACTCCTTCAGGAGGTAGATCAAAATTATTAGGCGCTATGCTTATCCACTCGCTGCACGAAGACAACTTTGATATATCAAAACCATATAAGGGCGAGTTGGGGTCTGTCAGGTTATTAGGCTCGATAATATTCCATGATCCATCTTCCGATTGGCCCAACTCGACCACCGACATATTTATGTTGTGGATATCATTGGGATCGAAGCTTTGAATTCGAAGTTCCGTTTTAACTAACTTGCCGGGGGTGACTGCAAGCTCCATCTTCATCGGTTGGACTGTAAATTGCCCAAATGCAGGGCCGGCGGATACCAACAGAGCCGCCCCAATGGCGATAATCCAAATCAATCCGGCCCCGTTGACAAGGCGGTTTGCTACGGATTGGCTGGGCTTGCCATTATCGCTCTTGTTCTTATTGTCACTCAAACAGGCATCCATTCTATTACTTCCGTTATGCATTTAAAGCCTCCGCAATAAAACAAAATAACATATTACAATGCCAACTTGCCCAAAACTCTGAGAATTCGTCGTAAAACTGACATACGCCTGTGGCAAGTGTACGCATCCATATTTGTTATTTCTTACATACTTTTGTGGCTGATTTCCTCGATTTTATACTAATATTTAGGCTTTTACTTTTTCGGCAATTTGATGTCCTTACTTTTTATAATTCCTCATCAATCCTAATATAAAGCCCGCATCCCCTTAATCCAACCCCTTCTTGACTGCTTAACGTCTTGCCTCTAATATTTCATAAAGGCATTTATAACTAATTTATGTGCACCTTGTATTAGATATTACCGATTTTACCATTTTTATTTGCATATGTCAAGCTTAAAGTGCCCATAACACCCATTTTAATAAATTGCTGCAAACAACTTAGTTCACTATAAAAAATATTAGAATAGTGTACAAAAAGACCATTTTTATCGCCCTGAATACTTTGCATTCGCTTCATAAGCTCCTAACGGCAAAGGCAAAAAATAATTTTTCATCCCTTTTTGGAAAAACTTCTCGGATTGTATGTTGAAGAACAAATGACAAACGACGGCATATTCCTGCAAAAAGCTTATGGCTGCTACCACTTTCACACCTATCCTGTTGAGATAACAAAAAACAGGGAGGGATGAAATAATCATCCCTCCCTATTCGATTCACAAACTCTTTTTTTTAAGAGTTTATCTTACACATTCGGCTTTACAGTAATGTCGATAGAACCAACACTTACTTCATCACCAGGCGCAGCTTTATAAATCGCCGTCTTCCAAGCCTTGACACAGACTTTAATGTTGTGCCAGTCACCATCGCCGGGAACTACATCGCCACCATCATAGTAGCAACTCCAGTCTCCACCGTTGCCGGTGATTACATCACCGCTCTGATGTAAAGCTTGTCCCATTTTCACATCGAAGTTGGCTCTCACATCAAAATCCACACAGCCGAGATAGCACGGATAATCGCCGCCACCTTTACCAATATCGCTACAATTAACCTGCGCAAGAACGATCTTCTTTATGTTGCAGTCCTTGACCTGTACATACATGCCCACTTGCATCTTTATGGGTATGCTACATACTGTGAGGGCTTTGTAGCTAATGGTATAGGGCCAACGAAAATCCACTGTTTCCTTACCGTCTACTTTTACTGCCATATCATCATCGGACGGTCCAAAATAGTGCTCCGTTATCGCTGCTTGTGCAGAAATCGCCAGTAAAGCCACTACTGCAATTGCAATCAAAGTTCTTTTTATCATTTTCATTTCCCTCTCTTAACTTATGCCCCGTAAAAGCCGATATTAGCTTCCGGAGCTAATGAAGGTTTTTTCCGCCCAGGGAGATTTACACACCTGAGCCACAAAATCAGCGGATTAAATCACCGACTCTGGCAAACATGCCCGCTTTACTGCCGAGCCGGGGCCTTATGAGGTTTACGATTTCGAATCTCCGATATTCAATCTTCGTTTCTTCAATCGTTCTTCCGCCTTAAAATTAGGCCAGCTTTTTTCGGCGTTTCGCAAACAATTCCATGCTCGCGACTTATCAGTTTTTCACTACCTCACACACCTCCTTTCTCCCACATCCTTTACTAAGGAAGGGGTTCTTCAGTTTGGACAAAACATCTATCCACAATCCTGGGCATATATAATGACTTTTTTTTACTAAACTTAATCCTTCTCTTTCTTGCATCACCGATTCTCAAACTAAACCGGTGGCATTATTGTAAGCATAAGTGTTCCCGTGTATTCACCTGCAGGATCCAAGAATTGAGTTTGCACTCTCAAATCCAACACAATTTCATGAGAGCCTATCGTCGGCTTCGATATTGCTACAGGCCTTGCCATAGTAACAAATCCATCTGTTGCTCGTGTCTTTACAAAAATACGCTCAGGCGATATCGAACCTCCTTGACGGCGTTTGAGCTTGGTC
>CAZHBL010000369.1:0-5810 GCA_964530105.1 uncultured Pirellulales bacterium
AATGATACTGTTATAGGTCAGGGCAGCAAGTTAGGTGACATGGTTACAATAGGTCATGGTACCAGGGTAGGTTCACATTGTTTGCTTGTTGCTCAGGTGGGAATTGCCGGCTCTACTAACATCGGGCATTGCTGCACAATCGGCGGACAGGTTGGTATTGTGGGTCATATTAATATCGGAAACAACGTTATTATTGCAGCGCAGGCCGGCGTTATTAACAACATTCCAGACAACAAAGTCATCTTGGGTGCACCTGCTATCGAAGCAAACTTAGGTAGGCGAGCGTACAGCATGATACAATACCTGCCTGAAATGCGGCAAAATATTCGGGACCTTCAGAATCAATTTAAGCAGATTGTCTCGTCTATTGAAACTGATTTCGAAGAACCGGCAGAGCAGGATAGTGACTTATAACTCATAACTCGCGATTGACGATGTGGGCCTTCAGAAGGGGTGTGTGAGATACTAATATCGAATAATAAACGTTGAAAAATACACTTCCGACAGGCTTATCGATTTTCTAACAGGGCACTTGTTTGAATAAAATACAAGATACGAAATACGAGCCGCAAGCTGTGCTTGGTTTAATTGCCGGAGAGGGCAGACTGCCCTTTCTTGTGGCTGCCGGCGCTAAGCAGGCGGGATTAAGAGTAATTTGTGTCGGCTTGGCGGAAACGGCAGATCGTAACCTGGCTGACGAAGTTGATGTATTTTACAGAGCGGCCATTGCTCGACCGGGGGGGTGGATACGGAGATTGAGAAAACATCGTGTAACCAGAACAATTATGGTTGGGCGAGTTTCCAAAGGACGACTTTTTACGCCATGGCGAATTGTGCAGTATTTGCCCGATTGGCGGGCATTCAGGATATATTACTGGCGGCTGCGCGGGAAAAACATGCAACCGGATTCACTTCTCGGCGCTGTGGCGGATGAGCTGGCCGCCGGAGGGATAATACTGGAGAATTCGATTATGTATTGCAAGGAGCATCTGGCAACGGTGGGCGTGATGACAGGAACACAACTGCGCTCGTCAGTCAAAGACGACATTGAATTCGGCTGGCAAATAGTCAAAAAGCTTGGTGAACTGGATATAGGTCAGGCGATTGCCGTGAAGGAAAAAGAAGTGATTGCTGTCGAGGCGATAGAAGGTACTGCCGAGATGATTGAGAGAGCTGGCCGGTTCTGTAAATCCGGCGGCTGGACCCTGATCAAGGCTTCAAAACCACAGCAGGATATGCGATTTGATGTTCCTTGTGTAGGACCTGATACTATCAGAAGTCTCGCTAAGAACAGAGGCAAGTGTTTGGTTGTTGAGGCGGAAAAGACGATCATTATCGACAAACCCGAAACAATAAAGCTTGCCAATCAATTAGGCGTAACTATTCTGGGGCGCTAATATCTTGCATAGCATTTTCAACAAAATACGACGCAATACTCGCACGATATATATCAACAGTAATTTCCGCAACGGCATTCTTGAACAGGGATTATTAGCCGGCGAAACAGAGCTGCAAAAACACTATGCAATAGTAACAATTCCGTCATCGGAGTCCACACGTGTATATAAATTCGCAGTTACATTTGACGGTGTCAGCAGAGAGCTTTACTTTAAAAAGTATCTAAATAGGTCTTTTTGGGATATTATCAAACATCTTGTGCGCGACAGTCGCGCCAAGAGGGCCTTTAAGGCATCGCTGATGTTAGCTGAAAACGGCTTTAATGTTCCTACTATCATTGCGTTGGGTGAATGCAGATTCAGCTTTTTCAATACAAGAAATTATTTTGTTACTTCTCAGGTTGAAGACGCAAAAGATATTTATCATTTTTTTGATGAGACGCCTGGAAACTTGACCAAAGAACAATTGCGGTATAAACGCGAACTAATACGAGCACTTGGACGAACTATAGGTAGAATGCACGCAAAGGCTATTTTTCACGGCGATTTGCGATTGGGTAACGTATTGGCTAAGCAGGAGAATAATCGCTGGTGTTTTTATTTCCTTGATAATGAGCGCACAAAAAGATTCCGCAGGTTACCTTTTCGGCTTCAGCTAAAAAACCTGGTTCAAGTCAATATGATCCCTCGACAAATGATAACCAATACGGACCGGATGAGATTTTTCAAAGAATATTGGGCTGAAAATAGAAGTATTAAAACGCAGAAAATAGCCTTGATAAAAAAAGTTCTCCGTAAAACTAATCAGCGTTTAAGTAAGAAAAAAAAGGTTTATAGAGAACTGAGAAAGTGCCTAAGGAAAAACGCCAGATACCTGCGAATTAAGACCCGCAGGTATGTTGCAATGTTTGACAGAGCTTTTTGTCAGGAAGCCAGGCCAGTTGATTTTATAGATCAAATAGATACGCTTATGGATAAGGGCCAGATTCTTAAGGACGGCGATACCTCCTATGTATCCCGCCTGACGTGGAACGACAAAGATGTGGTAGTTAAACGATATAATCACATAGGGTTCATTCATTCACTGCGCCACACTATCAAGAGGTCACGTGCCCGGCGAAGCTGGCTGCACGGACATCGGCTTGGGGTGCTGGGCATAGCCACGCCGAAACCATCGGCTTATATCGAGCAGTATAAGGGAAAGCTTATATGGCAATCTTACCTTGTAACCGAATATGTTAAAGGACAGAACTTATATTATTTTCTTCGTGATGATAAAACTAACGACCAGCGGCGGTCAAATGCAATTCGGCAGATCAAAGACCTGCTCGATAAATTGGGAAAATACCGTATAACCCACGGTGATTTGAAACACCTGAATATTTTAATTACAGACAACGGCCCTGTTCTGACAGACCTTGATGGGATGAAAGTGCATAAATGCAATTGGATATATAAGCTTAGGCGAGCGAAAGACTTGCAACGGTTTGGGAAATGCCGGCTGAGTGGTTCCACAAATTTTCTTCACAGCTAAATCGCAGGGTCTAAGCACGTCGTTTAATGTTTTTTGGATTTTCCTGCAGCTATTTTGTATAACATCGAGACTTGTCCGGTGCAAAAATTATTTCTATTCCATGACAAGGAAAAACATAGCAAAGGTGTTGTTCATAGAATTCCTGCATTGACCGATGGCAATTGAATACGAAGCCCAAAGGCTTCTTGAGCTGCCGTGAGAACCAAAACGGAGACCTGAATACGAGCCGTTGCGATATAACATTTATTCTTATATCCGTATAGAAATTCGGAACCTTCCTCTTCAACTGTTTCTCTTCTGCCACGAAATAATAAAAAGTGTACAGGCCGAAAAACCTCTTATGCGTGTAGTCCGAATAGTAGTACGGGTTGGAGAAATGAGGGACAAAGATATAGGCCCGTCCGTTGTCTTTCAACACCCTGACGATATCCCGTAACAAATCCTCAAAGCTATTTATATGTTCAAGCAGGCTTCTGCAGTGTATCTCGTCCACCGAATTGTCGGGCAGAAATCCAAGGCCATTCTCCATATCGGCTACTATGTCCACGCCGGGCAAATCCGCCTTGTCAACACCAATTCTGTCCGGCTTTTTCTTCCGGCCGCATCCCAGCTCGACGATTATTTTCTTGCCGCTTTCAATCAAAGCATCAAGATCCATCTTAACCACAGTATCCATCGTCTTGTAAAAACTCCTTAATTAAATCAATAAGGCGCTTTCCGATTACTCCGACGTCGAAAGATTCTACCCAAGTGCGCTCCTGCCGGCCCATACTTTTCCTTAGTTCAGCGTACCCGACCAGCCTGCTGATACTGTTGACCCACTCTGAAGTACTTGCCGCATGAAATCCCGTAACGGAATCACCTACATATTCCGCATTGACGCCTACAGGTGACGCGATTACAGGCAATCCTGCGGCGGCATATTGCAGAATCTTGAAGCCGCATTTGCCCCTTGTGAACCGGTCATCCGGAAGTGGGGCCAGACCAATGTCGCTGGTTATCAAGTCGAATACCTCGGTTTGTTTGTGCCACTGATGTTTTTCTACCCTCATGTTTCGCAGGTCAAAGAAGGTATCACAGATTATTCTTAGAATAACATTGTCGAAACGTGCTCCAATTTCTTCAAGCGCAGGTTTGATTTCCGCAAGATACGGCAACGTGCTTTTGCTGCCAATCCAGACAAGGCGGATTTTGCCGTCGTTTTCAGGTTTGGTTTCCACTGTATATGCTTTCGTATTCAAGCCTGTGGGTAAAACTTCAACTCTGGGATTGAATTTCTGTGCGTGTTCCGCGAGATAGGGATTACCTGCAATTACTAAATCGGCAAGTTCAACAGACCTGCGGAAACGCCTTTGCCGGGACAGGCAACAGGATTCCGGCTTTCTGGCACTGTACATCACGGCATCATCGAAGTCATAAATAATATTTCGACTATATCTGCGCAGCCAGAAAGCGTCGCGCAAATTTAGTATTTTGCGATGAAGGAAAACACTATCAAACCTGGCTGTTCGCTTAAACAGCTTTCTACGTCCTAAGAAATCCGGAGGCAGTTTTGCGACTTCACAATCAATACCATTCTCACGCAACATATCCAGATGCACCTCAATACGCTCTCTGAAACTTGCATTAGTCGGATTGTTGGTTACTACAAGGAGATCCATTGCCTTATCTCTTAGCCTTTTCGGCACAAACAGACATCATATCTGATTGCCTCATAAGAGCTGTAATTCTTGACCAGGGCGACACGATTTTTCTTAACAGTAATGATCTTTTGACTCTGTTGCGGTAGTCGCGGCTATAATTGTCTCCGTAAATATAATACTGGAGTGAGCCTAAAACACCATTCGAGCTTTTATTAAAAATTATTTTTTTAATCTTGAGATTCGATTTTTCAAACAGACCTGTGATGGTTTTCGCTGTGAAAATATAAAGATGTCTCGGACAGTCAAGATGAAACCATTTGTCCTTGAACAGTTTAGCGTTAAGACTGTCAAAATTGGGAATACTAATTATACATAAACCATCGTTTTTAAGAAGGTTTGACATTTTCAGCAGAACTTCCGATGGGTTATTTACATGTTCCAGAAAAGCCCAGGCAGTTATTACATCAAAAAAATTATCAGAGAAAGGCGATTGCATAATCGTGCCGGCAAAGACATCGATACCATAATTTTCCCGGGCTGTCTTTGCAGCCGTTTTTGAGATGTCAATTCCATAAGCTTGACACCCGGTCACAGTTTTTATTTCATACGGGAAATTACCATTTCCGCAGCCGACATCCAATACTCGGGACTGCTCGGACAGTCTTTTACATAAAGACGCGACAAATGACCTTTTTTTCAATTTGTGTTTTATCGCAGATTCATCCAGTTGCTTAGTATTCACTTTAGCTTTGTGAGGTGCATAATCAGGCGGGTAAAATTTCACAATTTCACTCGTTGAAACTTGTGGATTCATAAACACAAGACCGCAGTTTTTACAGATAACATACGAAAAAGTACCTTCAAAACCGTGCAGGCGATCCTTCGCTTCAAAAAGGAATTTGTGTTCATCACTGCCACACAGGTCACAAGGTATCTTATTCGTTTTTATCATTCATTGCCTTCTGCGCTGAGTTATTATTTCGTAGTTAATTAAGCGTGATATTTTGCCGTTCAGTAAACCGTTTTTAGAGATGCTTGATTAATTCTGAAAGCGGATCTCTTACGATGTCATTATCGATTCAGGTACATGGATTCATAGTACTTCTGATAATCGCCGGAGACGACGTTTGCGAGCCAATCGGCACTCTTCAGGTACCAGTCGATGGTGTCGTTGATACCTTCCTCGAAGCTTACAGATGGCTGCCAGTTAAGCTCTCTTATTATCTTGCTTGCGTC
>CAZHBL010000370.1:0-5797 GCA_964530105.1 uncultured Pirellulales bacterium
GTCGAGATCAAAAATAACTCGGACATCGATATCGATTTGGAAAGAGCCGGAACGCTGGGCCCGACACAACTTACGCTGGCGGCAAATGCTACGACGATCCTTAAGACCGGAACCGGCGCCAAAGCCGATGAAGCCCCGGCACAAATCGAATTGTCCTATATCGCCCGGAATTTTCTAATCGCCCCCGACAAAGGCCTGCCCGTGACATTGATCATCCTTCTAAAGTAAATCAGGGCAATTCGGCGCCGCACCAGTATCGAGAGGTGTTTTTGTCCTTTTGCAGCCAGTCGGCGTGGCCGTCGAAGAAAAGATTGTTGCAGCCGTCACCACGATGCCGTGAACGGGCGACCCGCCGGTGCAGGTTGCCGACTCCTGTAGTGCCGTCCGACGCGGGTAAATGCGTGATCGACCAGACGTCCAGAATGTTCCATTTGTCAAAAATATTCAGTTCATATTCGTCCCGGACTACCGGGCGCCATTCCCCCGCTTCGTTGTCGGCCATAAAAATCCGCAGGGCAGGCGACTTAATATCGGTGAGCTTGCTCGGCTCATCCTTCTGTTTGCCCTGGTCTCCGCTCGTTAAGCTGGGTTCGTCAAAATCCCAGGCGTTCACAACATAATCGATGGTCTGCTCGGCGTTGCTGACACCGTTTAGTCCTACGCCGTCACGAGGAAAGGATGGACACTGATAAACGTCAACTTCACGGTAATTTTGTATGTGTTTATATTCATTGCCTAAGTACGGGATGAATTCCATGATCCATTTGACCTGATGGTCCAATGCCCGCGGAATAAAGTCGTCATTTTCTAAAGCGTAAGCAGTCATGGCAATGCCGATCTGCTTTAAGCTGCTAAGGCAGTAAACGGTCCTGGCTTGCTTTTTGACCCGCTGCAGGGCCGGCATCAATATAGCCATCAGAAGCGCAATAATGGCGATTACTACCAGCAATTCGATCAATGTAAATCCTCGTCGTCTGTGCACGGCTACACCCCATCTTTCCATAATTAAGTAATTATACGACAACTACAAGTACTAATTATATACTTTCCTTCATAAAAATCAATGAAAAAGACAGCAACATAAAAGTTGACAACACTCAACAAACTGGGGAATTTCGCCCCACCTGCCTTGTTTAGAATTTCCGTCCAAAGCCCGGCGATTGGCTTTGTTTTGCATTTCCTATTAACCGCGGTAAAATAACCGAATTGGCTTTGTTTGGCTTTGAATTGGCTTTGTTTTTTCAAATTCATTAACCGCAGAGATCGCAAAGAACGCCGAGAAGTTAGATGATATTATTATTTTAAGAAGCTCCGCGCACCCGGCGTGCTCGGCGGTAAAACATAGATTGGCTTTGTTTTTTCAAATAAGCTATTCACCACGAAGGGCACGAAGGTCACGAAGATATAATCAATAATCAATAATAAATGGCAAAGTTTTCCATTTTCAATTCATAATTAAAATCACGACATACGACATACTATATACGATATACGTTTTTCGTTATGTATTATACTAAAATCAACCCCCAAAATCAAGGATGTTTTTAAAAAAACTCAATTACAAGGCGGTCTTTATCGTGCTGCGGATTGCGTATTGCGTGCTATGGATAGTCACTTTCATTAACCGCGGATTTCACGGATTACGCGGATAAAATAGTCATTAATCAATAGAAAATAGTAAATTAAGAAGCCTTTATTCCCCATTTTTCGCTTGTTTTCAACGTTTTCGAAAACTTTTTAAAGAATTATTACTTTTTTAAATTTTTTCATCAATATTTTGGGGTTCTCAATCGCTATAACTAAATAGAAGGCAGTATTTCGGCCTTCTTATGACTCGTACTACGTCGAATAAAGGCTGTTGGGTATGAGAATTTTAATAAAATTGTTTTACTTAAATTTTAATAGAAGTCTGTCCCTAGTATTGTTAATCAGGTAGATATTATATGGCTTTTCGAAAAATTAATAAAAAACGTATTATTGCAAACACTCCAGAACAATTACTCAACGACCTGAAAACGAGGAAAATCAAAGGGCTTTTAGCTCATCAAGCTGATATATTGCGAGCATATTATGAACAACATGACAAAGAAAGTGATATAGCCCTGCAACTTCCTACTGGTAGCGGAAAAACTCTGGTGGGGCTCTTGATAGCTGAATGGAGGCGTAGAAAATACCGAGAACGTATTGTATATCTATGCCCTACGATTCAATTGGTGAATCAGGCTGTTGAACAGGCTCGCAGAAAATATGGCCTAAGCCCTATAGGCTTTATTGGAAAACAGCGAGAATATTCAGTTGATTTTAAAACGGCATATAGAAGAGCTGAGGCTGTGGCAATAACAAATTATAGTTCTTTTTTCTGTCAGCCTACTTTTTTTAATAATGCTCAAATTGTAGTGTTAGATGATGTTCATGCTGCGGACAATTACATCGCGAATGTATGGGCATTGGAAATCAACAAGTTTGAAACTAGACACAAATCCCTATTTGATTTATTAGTTGGATTACTACGGAAAAATCTACCACATAGTGATTATATTCAACTTATCGCCGAAAGCGCAGACGATACGAGCAGGGAATGGGTTGAAAAAATTCCAACTCCTATTTTCAAAGGGCTAATACCTGAAATTATTGATGTATTAGATGGAGCTACAAAAAATATTGATCTTAAGTATGATTATAACCGCATTAGGGACAGCTTAGCAGCTTGCCATATGTATTTAAGTAGTTCAAGTATTCTTATAAAGCCTTACATACCACCAACTAAAACGCATATACCATTTTTAAATGCTAAACAACGAGTTTACATGTCGGCTACACTTGGAGCAGGAGGAGAATTAGAGCGTCTTACAGGTGTGCCCAAAATAACGCGTCTACCCACTCCTCCAGGTTGGGACAAACAAGGTATTGGCAGGCGCCTATTTATCTTCCCAGAATTATCGCTCGATGAGAGCAACTCTCTTGATCTGATATGTGAAATGGCTAAACAAGCAGAAAGAGCCTTAGTCCTAGTACCTAGTACAAAAAAATCCAATGCCATACGCAATGAGCTAGAATTACGTGATGGTTTTGAAATATTTGAAGCTAAGGATTTAGAAAGTGGAAAACATAAGTTTATTCAATCTAACAATGCTATTGCATTATTCGCAAATCGTTATGATGGTATTGATTTCAGCGATGATGAGTGCAGACTATTGGTAATTGTTGGCATTTCTCGTGCTACGAATCTACAAGAAAGATTTTTAATTAGCAGGATGTGTGCCCGACCTTTGTATAACGACAGGATCATTACTCGCATTATTCAGGCAACGGGACGTTGTACCAGATCACCAAATGATTACTCTATCGTTGTTATTCTAAGTGATGATTTTGCAGAATTTCTTATGCAAAAAGAAAAGACATCTCTTTTTCACCCAGAGCTTCAAGCTGAAATTGAATTTGGTATCCAGCAATCTAGAAAAGTTAATATGGAAGAATTTATTATTAACATGAAAATATTCCTAGCTCAAGACGAAGATTGGAAAGAAGCAGATGCAAGTATTCTAGAACTTCGCAATGATGCTATCCAACAGCAACTCCCGGCAGTGGATGCGCTGAATAATTCAGTCTCTCATGAGGTCGAGTTTCAATATGCAATGTGGAATGAGGATTATAAGAAAGCGTTAGAACATAGTAGAGATGTTCTAAATCACTTGAGTGGTGATAATCTTAAGGGATATCGAGCATTTTGGAACTATCTGGCAGGAAGTGCTGCATGGCTTGGGTCACAAAAAGGAATAATAGGCTTGGATAAAATTGCACACGACTATTATAAACGTGCAGCTAATATTGCACCTCAGATACGTTGGCTGACAGGAATACTTGATGAACCACCTGAGAGATCGCACCATATTGACAATTCAGACCTAATTGCTGTGATCGAACGACTAGAATCTTTTTTGGAAAAGTGTGGTACTGTTAACAACAGAAAATTTGCGGCAGAAGTCAAAAGAATTACTGATAATCTGAACTCTAACAACTCAAAATCCTTTGAGAAAGGACACGAACTTCTTGGTACTTTGCTTGGCTTTAAAGCAGGCAATAGAGAAACTACAGCAGCTCCCGATCCTTGGTGGATTGCCGATAATAATCTTTGCATCATATTTGAAGATCACAACCCTAAGAATATTGAAAATTGTATTGGTGCAAATAAGGTTCGCCAAGCAGAAAGTCATCCTAAGTGGGTTAAGGAAAACCTTGATCTTCAGAATAACGCAACTATCATATCAGTAATAATTAGCCCGCGCTCAAAGATTGATAAAGATGCTATTGCTTATGCTGGAGATGTAAGGTTTTGGTATAAGTATAATTTTATGAAATGGGCACATAATGCCATAAGTACAGTAACAGAACTCCGTCGAAATTTCCCAGAAAGTGGTAATCTTGTATGGCGAGCCGAGGTATGTGAAGCATATAAGAAAAATAATATTGCCCCTCAACAATTAATCGATAACGTATTGAAGCAAAAACTAAGTGAGTTGGAACAAAGTTAAACAAAAAAGACCAAAATCCTGAAAAACTAACGACAACGATTGTAATTTACGATTTTCGACTTGCAATTGTAGTAGCTAAGCCATAAGTTGGCCGTTTTTCGGTTTTCTCTTTCGACAGCGCTCAATTATCTATTTGCTTAGAGAACAAAATCATGCCGGATAGGGATGTTGAGACAATTCGAGATCTGATTTTTTATCAGTATGCAAAGATTATGGCCCGGCGGGCGTTTGCTTCTGCTGATGGGAAGGAGGCTAAGAAGCAGCATTACGGCTTTATCAAAAAGACGTTTCGAGAACTCAAGGGCGGCGTTAAGTCCTGGTCGGAGATAACGAGAGAGGACTGGCAATTCGTCGAGGCGGACAAGCGGTGCATCTATTGCAGTAGTGAAGCGGAGCTGCATCGAGAGCATATCGTACCGAAGTCGCTGGCGATTCGGCCGGAGTGTGGAACTTGCGACGTTATCCAGGGGATACATAACCAGATATGGGCATGCGGCGGGTGCAACAGCCTCAAGGGTACGAAAGGGCTGTACGAGTTCTATCGAGCGAAATATCCGGGCGAGCGGAAGTTCTACGACTTTATCCCGCCTCTGCTGGAGAAGAAGTACCTGAAAACAATTATCAATTGCCACCAGTGTGCCGAGACATTGGACGCCGGCGATGTTGGCCGGGATGGGGAGATTACGGTTCTTGATATCGATTCTATTGTGCACAAGCCCCGGATTTATTGACGTGGCTTCGGGTAATTCAAGATGGCATCTTTAATCCTGCCGATACGCTATTTGTTATAAAGGCGAAGGCTATGGAATTTCTGTCGGGGCGGGCAGTTCTGGTTGGGGGGATTTCCGGCTTTCGAGCCACGTGCCTTTTTCGCTGTTCCAGATCCGGATGTCCGTGATTTCGACCTCCGTCTTTAACTCGTCCGCGTAGAAGACTGGAAGCCCCCTGTGAGAGGTAACGAAATACCTGCGAGAGCCGGGCATAAGCGGGCCTCGCCAGTCGTCATCGGCGGCAATGGGTGTAGCGGCCCATTCGTTCGACTCGGTAATAATTTCATTGCGCGAGGTGAGAACAACAACCCGCAGTGAAAGAAGAGAAACGACCTCCTTGCCGTTGTTGACGACCTCGACATTCGTTCTTAACCTTCCGTTCTGGTCCGGCATCAGGGTCGTGTTAGCCGTAATATCGAGCTTGCCGCTGTAATCCGGCTGGCGGCGATCGTTGAGCATGTCGGCCAGGGCCGGCGGTAGCGACTTTTGTAATTC
>CAZHBL010000371.1:0-5791 GCA_964530105.1 uncultured Pirellulales bacterium
CATCTATCGGCAAGGCGGCTGAAAACCCTGAACAATTATTTCAACTGACCACTAGACAGTGTCCTTCTCACTTCAGCGGCGAATCTATAGCCAAGTCCCTCGCTTTCCTGGTTGTAGTAAGTTATCGCCTCCACAAATTCTATCTTTGCCGGATCAAGAAATTCAATTCTCATCGATTCGCCTGTTGATCAATATCATTGAACACTTCCTTGGCGGGCGATGAGGTGATCTCTCCTCGCTCATAAGCATCTATGCGGTCTTCGGCCTCTTTTGACCAGGCTGCATCGATATCCTGACGAGCCGGGAACTCAAAACTCGCCAATATCTGCTCGACCAGCTCCGCTCGATCTGTCGGCGGCAAACCCAGAGCTTCATGAAGAATCTGTTGGCTTTGCGGTGTCATCTTTTAACTCCAGTCATTCAGCCGTCTTCAAAGCTATTTCTTTAGTCGTCATGGCTATATTATACACGATTTAAAGCAAGTTCCGCAATGATAAAATTATCTGTGAGAAATCGGTTTTGGCCCCGAGTAGCTTCTGAACGCTTCGAAATAAGTAAAGCGTCCACGGAATTAGCCAAAAGGCAATGTTCCCCGATTCCCATGACTACCATTTATTTTCTATTTCTTGCTTTTATCATCGATTTCAGCAAAGCTTATCGTCTTAATTACCAGTTTTGGCTGGGCTTTTTTAAGAGCAGCAATCTGATTTTGTTGAGATATGTTTTTCACTTGAAGTTTTGCGATTTGCCTTTGAAGGTTTAGATTTTCTTTTTCAAGCTCAAGGACATAATTCTTGAGTTCTGGGTAAGATGCCTTAAGTTTAGAGGTTAGTTCAGGTGAGCGTTTCAATGCTTCATTCTCCATCATTATGTTTGAGTTCTGGGAACACTATACTTGTTTAGGTTTTTTCCCAGGTTTTCGGCCAAATTCACTGTTCGTCTGACATGTAAGGTTTATAAAATTCGAGAAACCTTGGGTCGGACTCGTTCTTACACGCGGGCATTCCTCCCATCCACGAGAACAAATCCTCCGGAAAGCCAAGGAATATTTTTATAAGCTTATATGCTGCCGTAACAGCCCTACGAGCATCGTTACGTAGGCTTTGAATTTCACCGCAGTGAAGATATCTGCACCTTATGTCGCGGTATATATCAGATAGTTCTGATGCAAAGGTATCATCAAGATAATCCCATTCTTTTAGAGCGTTGATGTTCGGTTGCCATTCGTTCGTAGGGCCTTTATCCCATAGTTTCTTAATGACCTTATCCTTATGGTGCTTATGTAAAGCAATACGAGCTTGGTTCAGGAGCCTCTCAATTACTACGCATGATGCTGAGAGTGCGGAGAAGTCATTCCCGATTACATATGATTGCGCTATCTCATTGATGACTATCTGATAATCAGGAATAAGAGAAAACACGGGCGGTGTGATCTCAAGATACCTTTCCGCCATCTCCTCGCTTACCAATTTGTCTGATATATCTCTGTCGTATATACCCTGTCTTAGTGCCTTCGGTACAACGAACATTTTCACTTCTTTCATTGCTTCTGTCTTCCGCAACACAGGGGGCATAGCCAGCAAGGCATTTCGTGTGCAATTAAGAAATACCGGTATTTTCTTTGCCATATCTCGCCTGCTCAATATTGTTTATTTTGATCCGCATAACATCCACATTTCCTTCATTTACAGCAGAAATCATAGCATGGCATGTTGGGCAAGTCAAGGGTGATTTCAGATTCAGTCATTCAAATGCCACGTTGTTTGCCAGCGCACTTCGAAGCCATCATCGGTGAACGTGACTGGCAGCCAGAGGTAACGCGAGTCCGGCAGGTCATTTTGATTCCAGCGGTCGGCCATAAGGATAAACGTGCCCGGCTTGTCCGCCACCGGCAAGAAATACGTACTCTGCCCGCGGAATGTGACATCCGCCTCCAGACCGCGGCAGGGATTGCCCAGCTCCTTCCACGGGCCCCAAATGGACTCTGCTGTCGCCGACCGCGCCTCATTCGGCGCCCAGCCCGTGCAGCCTGATGCCATCAGGTAGTATCGCCCATTGTACTTGAATACCGCCGGGGCTTCCATGGACCTTCCCTCGAACACGCGTACAAAGCGCCCGGAGGGTTTGAGGTAATCGTCCGTCAGCAGGGAGATGTGCATCGTGGCATTGTTCTCTGAGGCATGAAACAGATATGCTTTTCCATCGTCGTCCATGAACAACGTCATGTCCCGGCTCATCGAGTCATTCGGACGGAAGCTGCCTACGTACCGAAACGGGCCGGTGGGCGAGTCGCTGATTGCGACTCCGGCGTGCGACAGTGCGTAATCCTGTGCATCTACGTGCATCCACATAACGAATTGTCTTGTGGCCGCGTTGTACAATACCTTGGGCCGCTCCAATATCTTGTTTTTGTACAGATCGTGGTTGGAATCATCCTGCATCGCCGGCAGCACGTTCCCCTCGTACTTCCAGTTGTACAAGTCCCCGGACGAATAGCACGAAATCCCTGTTACATCCACCCGTGTTCCGTCCCAACTGCGGTTGGATTCCGGCATCCAGGTCTTGCCGGTTTTCATCTCCCCGTACCAGTAATACACCTTGTCGTAATACAGGATTCCGCCGCCGTGAGCATTGATGGGTGCCCCGCTGGTATCAGACCAGATTTCTCCCGGTTTGAACTGCGTGTGGTTGGCCGTTGCTGCCCAAGCCGGGATGCACATAGCCTGCCAAACCATTAAGGCTGCGCTGATCATGCCGACAGCATATTGTTGATGTTTTGTTGTTTTCATAACGCTATTCTATAATTCTGCACCCCAATGCTGCAAGCGCCAAATCATCCCGATGACTGGGAAATTGGTCTTGGCCCCGCGCAGCCACTGAACGCTTCGAAATGAGTAAGAAGTTCCCGGAATTAGGCGGTATTTGATACAAATCTAATGGTGTATAGCCTATGGAATGGATTGAATCGATTTTGTCCATTTAAAAATTATTGTAATTCGAGGGAGTTTCGATATCATGGAACCGGAAGGCTGGGCTGCATAATTAAACGTTGAATCTGCCTTTGGCGGATTAATATGGGAAGTGTTAATGGAAGAGTAAAATTTTATAAGGAGAAAAACAAATGGCTGCCGGAAGAATGAAATTGATTAGTGTGCTGTTAGTAACAGCGGCTGTCTTCGCGATTGCGTTCAACGGATTCGTGGCGGGAGGGGAAAAAGAGTCATCGTATAAGCTGATAAAGAAAATTCCGATAGGAGGAGAAGGTGGATGGGATTACCTTGCCGTCGACAGCGGCGCAAAACGGTGTTATATTTCGCACCAGACCCATGTTGTTGTTTTTGATACGGAGAAAGAAAAAGTAATCGGCGATATTAACAACACGCCGGGCGTCCACGGGATAGCAATCGCCCGCAGACTCAATAAAGGTTTTATAAGCAATGGAGGCGACAACTCGGTAACCGTTTTTGATCCGAATACACTGAAAGAAACGGATCGGATAAAGGTCGGTAACAGGCCGGATGCTATTATGTTTGACAGGACGACAAATCGCGTTTTCGCATTTAACGGCGGGAGTAAAGATTGCAGTGTTATCGATGTCGACAACAACAAAGTCATCGGCACAATAGCGTTGGGCGGCAAGCCGGAATTCGCGGTATCCGACAGGAATGGTCAAGTATTTGTCAATATCGAGGACAAGAGTGAAATCGTTGCGATAGACGCGGAAAAGATGACGGTGACAAAACGATGGTCGTTAGCGCCGGGTGAAGAGCCAAGCGGATTAGCGATTGACCGCAGGAACAAGCGGTTATTTTCCGTCTGCTCGAACGGCAAAATGGTAATAAGTGATTACACAACCGGCAAGGTCGTCGCGACTGCGGAGATAGGCAAAGGTCCTGATGCGGCGGCGTTTGACCCGCGGACGGGCCTTATATTCAGCTCCAATGGACAGGATGGGACGTTAACGGTCATAAAGGAAGAGACGCCGGACCAGTTCAAAGTTGTCGAGACCATCACGACCGCGCCGCTGGCGCGCACGATGGCTCTGGACATGAGAACACACCTGATATATCTGTCGGCAGCGAAACTCAAGGCGCCTGTTGCGGGAGAGGTGCAGGGTCGCCGTCGCAGGAACTTCGAGCCGGATTCATTTGAATTGTTGATTGTCGAACCATCTCAGCAATAACGTCATTTGGAATTCAAGCAAAATAACGTCGCCAACGGCCTGTTACGGGTCATTGGCGACGTTTCATTACGTGAAACCTCATCGTAGGCAACTGGTTAAAAAATATCTATTTCCATCCATGTACGGTTTGGGGTCAGAATGTTACATTTTCAGACTCAGGCACTCCCAATATATAGTTCGCCTTTACTACTTCACTACAGCAGAATTTATAGCACGGCACGTTGGGTAGGTCAATAGTTTAGCAGATTGTCCATCT
Source organism: uncultured Pirellulales bacterium (assembly GCA_964530105.1). GTDB lineage: Bacteria > Planctomycetota > Phycisphaerae > Sedimentisphaerales > Anaerobacaceae > JAFGPJ01. The sequence goes on from CAZHBL010000371.1 coordinate 4,440, forward strand.
GCAGTATTTAATGATTGGCTTTTCTAAGCTCTTTGGCGTCTATCAAATCCTGATCCCTGCCGCTTGCTTCTTTCGCTTTTATTAAATCCGCTTTCGATATGAACGGAATAATCAATCTCTCCATTTGAACTTTTTCCCTTTTTTCCCATGCGGCTTCGAATGTCACCCCTGGTATGGACATCATTACGTCCAGACGGAATGGAGGAATCCCCATCTGATAGAAGTAGCCTTCTTGGGCGAAATCTGCAGGAGTCAGGTCCTTGAGTGGTGCGCCAAATTCCTTCGGCGCTGCGTAAACGGCCTTTGAGTTTTCCTTATCGGTGGAGATCCATAAATCCAGGTCTTTTGTGAAACGTGGTTCTGTGTATCTCATGACCGCATATCCGCCAACCACGAGGTAACGTACCTTATGCTTTTCCATAAAACTCAACAGTTCTTTGAAGTCTGGGCTCGTCAACATGTCCGTACCTAATCGTCAAGTAATCCATTATCATATCGAGCGCTGCGGCGAAAATAGCCTGATCTCCCTGTCGTTGCCAGAACTCGATATCAAACCGACCTTCATTATCGCCGATCCGTCCGTATGATTCTTTGATTTCTCGCATAAGACACCATATACATCCGGTTGGACTTCACTACCTCAAAATTATAGCATGACACATTGGGCAAGTCAATAGAGTTAGCTATAAAATTTATTCGATATATCATAAGTTAAAAAAGTACGCTCGTTTCGGTAGCTTAGTCAACGAGTTTTCGAATGATATTGAGGTTTATATGTTCAAGAGAATCGCAGATTAAATCGGCTTTTTGTAGTTTGTTGGCGCCAGTGGAATTTGTAACGGCGATGCACCTGGCGCCGGCGGCCTTGGCGGCCTGTACGCCGCTGGGGGCGTCCTCGATAACAACACAATGAGCGGGAATGATACCCATCCGGCTGGCGGCGACGAGAAAAAGCTCCGGATCGGGCTTTTTTCTTGTGATTTCGCTGCCGGTAACGTAAACCATTTTGCGGTAGGGCACTTTTGCCGATTCTAAGATGGCCCGGGAAAGTTCAAGTGAAGCAGACGTCGCAATGGCCAAACGAAAATCCTGTCTTTGTAGTGTCCCGTTTATCAGCTCCAGCACACCGGGAAAGGCTGGTAGCGGTTCGGATTGAATCGTTTCAATCAAATACTTCTCTCGGAGTTTCGCTGCGGCTTTTACCTGTTCATCGGTCAGCTTCAACCCGTGCGCATCGGCGCCCGCCTGGACATACTTCTCGGCTCCCTTGCCGATGCCAGCGTCAAAATCTTCAGGTCTGACGCCGCTAAGGCCAAACATATCCTTCAGGACCCGTATTGTGACCCTGGCGT
>CAZHBL010000372.1:0-5765 GCA_964530105.1 uncultured Pirellulales bacterium
AGGCTCCGGCAGCCTGCCGGGATACTCTGATTGGTTGAAAAAGCCCATCGCACCAGTCTGCGCGTTGCCATTCCACTGAAAATAATAAGCGCTGGCTTCCATGGTAAATTGAAGGTTCTTACCCGGCCCTATAACGGACCAGTATGCCCCGCCAACGACACCGCTGTGGAAGTTGTTCATGTTGCTGACTGTAAGCGAATTGCGGTACCAGTTTCCCATGTCAACATGATCAAGCCCGGTGCGAACCCACAAGAAGTTACTGTGCACCATGGGTTCATATTGATATGCCGCAGTCCCATAGTAGTGATCGAGCCAACATTGTTCCCCGTCAACTGAGCTTGTCAGGAACAACTCAACAGCATCAAGATAGATGGGAATACTCAGATCCGTGTCGCGACAGAACGGGTTGGCGTCAAGAAGAGTAACATGGTTGACAGCGTATCTGGCATCCCTGTAGACCCGGTTCATGTGTATACCAACGTCTATAGCAGGCATTCCACCCGTGCTGTAGCCTATCGTCTGGATTGGCTGTCTGTAGTCTGGCGCCACTGTTGAAAGGTATGCGATAATCATATCACCATATTTGTAATACGTCTGCTCAGTGGTACCGCTGTCAGGCGTATACCCATTGGGAAATCCTATTATATTGGCTCCATTCATCCATGAGGGACCACCGTTCCAGAAATGTCCTGAGTAACCGTTTATACAATCTCCTCCGCTGAAGAAAATGACTGTCGGTTTGTTTGGATCAAACGAAGCATTCTCCAGGCTCAGCGTGCTGGAACCGAATTGGGGAACGATGATGATCTTGACACTATCAGGCAGACTTATCAGCTCACCGTCACTAACCAGAAGTTCAAACTCGCATTCCTGGATCTCACCTGTCTGGACAAAACCGCTGATCGCAGGATTGACAGTGTCTGCCTCGCTGATTTCCACCGATGGGCCCGAAATCTGCCGCCACGTATAGCTTAGGGTTCCAGAACCATCCGGGTCGTACGAGCCTGTCCCGTCGAGCATAACTGGGTCGTGAGCGGCATACCGAAACAATCCCGCATTTGCGATGGGGGGCACTCCTTCGGTATCTGAGCTGATCCCTGGCTGTGTTAATAAAACTGCGATGACAAATCCGACTATGACTAATCTCTTCTTTGAACTATCAAACCATTTCATTTCACACCATTCTTTCTGCCCTTAAGGACGAAACAACTCAGTTCTGATTCTGACCCGCACGATGCGGGTCCTTTTCAAATCAGTCTGCTCTACTTTAGCAAACGGAAAAAAGAGGGCGACCGGACAATTTTATTGTGATTTTTTGCAGAAATTGGTAAAATTTAATTAATATCTTTGAATTACAGAGGTTAGCGAACCTTGAGGTACAGTTGTAACCACAAAACCCAGCAATTAGTTACTCTTGCCAAAAGTGGAGACGAGTCTGCCTTGGATCAACTATGCCGCATCTACGCCGAGCGGGTCCGCTGGATAGTACGGCTTCGTATGGGTAAGGAGCTTCGCCGTAAACTGGACTCGATGGATGTGGTCCAGGATGCTCTTATTCATGCATTAGGAGGAATGGAAGACTTCACATACGAGAACGAGGGTGATTTCGTGCGGTGGCTGTCAAGGATAGCTGAGAATACGCTTCGCGACAATCGGGACAGATTCCACGCGGAAAAACGCGATATTCGTAAAGAAGTCCCCCTTAGTAGCGGCGGACATGCAACCAGCGGCAGGCTTTCCGGAGTTCCCGGGCCTGTCGTGGCCACTACACCGAGCGTGATAATGTCCAGAAAAGAAGATCTGGCCAAGCTCGAGAAAGCCATGGACGCGTTGAAGCCCGAATACAAAGAGATAATCGTCCTGACAAAAATCGAGGGACTTGGCTACCAGGAGATAGCGGACAGAGTAGGCAAGAGCAGTGAAGCCGTACGAAAGCTCGTTTCTCGTGCGATGACCGCGCTTATCAATACGTTCGAGAGCATCAAATGACCGGACTCAATGACGACAATCGTGAAAGTCCCCTCAACCAGGCTGTGCAGCAGTTTGTCGATGCACGGCTGCGGGGAGAACAGCCGGATATAGAAGAATTTGTCAGACAGTACCCTGAGCTTGAGCATCAGATCAGAGAGAAGATCCGGAACCTCCAGAGAATAAATACTCTTTTCGACTCTCTTGTCCAGGCCGACGAGAGCGATTTCCAGGATGGCGCACCGGAAAATGATCTTGTCGGCCAGAGAGTAGGGAGCTTCCAGATTGTCGAGATGATCGGCCGAGGGGGAATGGGCATCGTCTACAAGGCTCATGACAGCAAGCTTGACCGGGTCGTTGCGATCAAGACGGTGCCGGCCCATCTGCTCGAAGACCGCGCGATCCAGGAGCGGTTCCGGCGGGAGGCAAAAATTCTCGCCGCCCTGAGCCACTCCCATATTGGCGTCATTCATGATATTCTCGACCAGGCCGACGGGTCCACTTACCTGATTCTTGAATATATCCCCGGGCAGACTCTGGCCGAGCGAATCAGAGATGGCCGGCTACCAATAAGAGAGACCCTTTCAATCGCTCTGCAGATTGCAGAAGCCCTGGCGGCGGCTTATGAAAGAGGCATTGTTCATCGGGATCTCAAGCCCAGCAATATCAAGATCACGCCGGACGGCGCCATCAAGGTCCTTGACTTCGGCATCGCCAAAACGCTAGCCCGCGCCCCTGCCGCGGGAGCGGGCTTCACTATGGATGGGCTACCCACAGAGACCACTATGCAGCCGGGTCGCCTGATCGGAACGCCCGCCTACATGAGTCCCGAGCAGGCACGGGGAAAACCCATCGATCATCGAACCGACATCTGGTCTTTTGGCTGTGTCCTGTACGAAATGTTCACCGGCAAAGTTGCTTTTGAAGGCGAAACGATTTCCGACGTCATTGCCCGCGTGATTGAGCGCGACCCAGATTGGGACAGCTTGCCGTCCGATGTGCCCGGCAACATCCGGGTCCTCCTGCGACGATGCTTCGAGAAGGACGCACATGACAGGTTGCAGCACATTGGTGACGCCGTAATCGAAATCCGCGAAACACTGAACATGCCAGCGACGGCACCGCCAGTAACTGCCACCTCCATTTCCCTTACGCCGCACATCGCCGCCAAAGCAAGGTCACGAAGAACAGCGATGACTATTGCTGCGATAATCATCATAGTCTTATCTGCTATTGCGGTGTGGTTCATTCTGGAACACCGAACTCGACCTGCTTCAAAAGAAATACGACTGGTAGTTCTGCCGTTTGAAAATCTGGATTCTGCAGAGGACGAGTATTTTGCTGCCGGTATTACTGATTCCATCACCGCTCGTTTGGCCACCATTCGTGGGCTGGCAGTCATCTCCCGTCAAAGCGCAATGCAGTATAAGAAAAGTGAAAAAACTGCGCAGCAAATAGCTAATGAGTTGCGGGTTGATTATATTCTGGAAGGAACGGTCCAGCGTGAGAAGCCCTCCGATCCAACCAGCCGAGTGCGAATAATACCTCGGTTGATCAAAATTGCCGACGACTCACAGGTGTGGGCACAAATCTACGATGATGATATGAGTGAAGTTTTCCGCCTGCAGTCCGACATGGCTGAGCGCATGGCCCAGGCACTGGACATTACGCTGCTTGAACCGGAACGGCGGGCGCTTCAGTCCAGGCCCACAAGAAACATGGAGGCCTATGACTATTACCTGCGCGGCGACGAATACCACCAACGAAGTAGTCTCGAAAATGACTTCAAGATAGCCATTTCAATGTATGAGAGGGCCGTAGAGCTGGATCCAGAGTTTGCCTTAGCCTATGCTCGGCTCGCAAAGGTTCATGCCTGGATTTATTGGTTCTATTATGACCGCAGTGAACAACGCCTTGCAATTTCAAAGGAAGCTGTGGATAAAGCCTTGCAGCTTGAGCCTGATTTGCCAGAGGCACATCTGGCTTTAGGGCTGTACTACTACTGGGGCCATCTGGATTATGGCCGTGCCCTGGATGAGTTCGCAATCGTAGCCAAAAGCCTGCCCAATAACAGCGAACTGCCCGAGTACACCGGTTATGTTCAAAGACGGCAGGGAAAATTCGAACAGGCATTGACCAATCTCAAGAAGGCTTCCGAGCTTAATCCGCGGTCCAACATCATAGCCCGTGAAGTCGCGCAGACTTTTTTGGTCCTGCGCAAGTACTCGCAAGCAGAGAGTTACTATGAGCGAGCTATCTTGCTAAGACCCGATTCGCCTATTTCATATTCGTGTATGGCCTGGCTATACCTGTTTTGGGAAGGCAGCACCGAGAAGGCTCGCGCAGTCGTGGACAGGGCGTTGCAGAGCATTACGTTACCGGAAGAATCTTCGATTGTCGATTTGCGGATCACTCTCGATGTGTACGACGGGAATTATCAGCAGGCTTTGGACCGGCTTTCTTTGAGATCGGTAGATATTGATAATCAGGAATATATTGATGATCAGTATCGCTTTATCCCTAAAGCGCTGCGATATGCAGAAATCTACGGATACATGGATGAAAATGAGCTGGCGAAGAAATATTACGACGAGGCTCGAAACATACTCGAAGCCAGAACTAGAGAACAGCCCGGAGATGCGCGGCTGCATACCTCGCTCGGTATAGCCTATGCAGGTCTGGGTCGCAGAGAAGATGCTATCCGGGAAGGAAAGGCAGGCGTAGACTTACTTCCTGTAACGAAGGAGGCTTGGCGAGGTCTCTATAGGGTCGAGTATTTGGCCCGTATTTACGTAATGATTGGCGAATATAATATGGCCATCGATCAAATCGAGTTCTTGCTGTCTGTACCAGGCGAACTATCGATCCCTTTACTGCGACTTGATCCGGTCTGGGCCCCCTTACGCAACCACCCCCGTTTCAAGAAGCTCGTTGGGGTAGACAGATAGGTCATTCTAACCACCCCCATACGCTGGAATCATTGAACAACATAATCAACCTATACGAAGCCTGGAACAAACCAGAAAAAGCCGCAGAGTGGCGAGAAAAAGGTCGCAAACTGAAGCTGTGACAGAGTGACATTGAACAACTAAAATGATCCAAATTTGACTCGCAAAACCGATACAACCTGGCTACAACCCGAAAGGCCCTTATCTACCTATTTCCAGAAAATCTCAACCCCATAAGCTTCTATTATTAAAGGAGTTAGGCGGTAATCAAAAAATCGCAAACGTATTCAATGACCATCGTCAATTAGTGAGTGACATTAGTTGGTTCGTCATAAGGTGGATGCCTCAAAGAAAGTTTTTGTGGCCAGAAGGATTTAAATATTTTAGTTTGATCTCTTCATAGCTGCACTGCGTCAAAAGCAACCTTCAGAACAATTGAAGGAATTGTCAGCGAACGTGAAATTCTATCGTCTTAAAAAACAGTTAATATTTCCAATAAATCCATGTCACAGCTTAACTACAGTACAGCTATAATAATCAAAAATATCACGAACAGGAATCTCTAGATTCTTAAATAGTTTTCTGATCTGTTCTTTTTGTCGATAAGGCATAGCTTCCGGTGCACAATCCAATAATGACGCGGGATTTTCTACTTGCTTCCAAAGTTTTCGGAGATTTTTAAAGCTTTTTTCTCCTTTTTAGGTAGAAACATCTGAACTTTCATTATAATCAGAAGAGCATGAATGAAGGAGATATTTGCATCCTTTCCAATGGCATTGATGTACTGCACAGGGCCTAGGAGTCTGTCGGATTACCTCTCATAGTTTCAGTTTTTTTGGTCATTTTATA
>CAZHBL010000373.1:0-4737 GCA_964530105.1 uncultured Pirellulales bacterium
TCCTGATATCCTTGATCTTAATTATGGTTGTCCTGTCCGTAAAATTTCCAACCGTGGTGCAGGTGCCGGACTCTTGAATAATATTCCCCTGATGATTGATATGACCCGGGCCATCGTTCAATCAACCTACCTGCCTGTCACAGTGAAAACGCGTCTCGGCTGGGACGAAAACTCAAAAATAATCGTTCAATTAGCTGAAATGCTCCAGGATACAGGCATTGAAGCCATCACTATCCATGGGCGTACCAGGAATCAATTATACAAGGGTGTGGCTGACTGGACCCTGATAGGTGAGGTTAAAAATAATCCAAAAATCCATATTCCTGTCATCGGAAATGGGGATATTGCCACTCCGGAAATTGCCAAAGAAATGTTTGACAAATATAAAGTGGATGGGATAATGATCGGACGTGCTGCAGTGGGGAAACCATGGATCTTCAGAAATATCAGAAAATTTCTTGAGACAGGTAATCATCCCGGAGATCCTTCTCTTAATGAAATAATTGATATCGCCAGGGATCATTTATTAAAATCCATTGAATGGAAAGGACTTCCGGTAGGGATTTATGAAATGCGCAGGCATCTATCCAATTATTTTAAGGGTTTGCCTCATTTTAGAGAAATTCGTTACCGCATGCTTACGACTCTAGAACCCAATATGTTGTTCGATATATTGGAAGAAATACGTGAGAAGTATAAAGATGAAATTATCACAGAAATGGGAAGAGAAAGTTAAGATTGTGTATTTTTCAATTTTAATATGGCCGCTTCCGACAACTTAATCAGTTTCAAATACTAATTTCAAAATGCCTTATTGCCCCAAATGGTAATACTCTTAAACTTGCTTTTGATGGACTATAATAATCCTGGGTGAAACCAGATCATTCAAAGTAACGGAAGGGTAGTTTCTCTTAACCATGTGCAGGATATCTTTATTTACTAACCTGAGGTCCTGTTCTTTTGGGAATATTAAAAGGGCTGATATTTCCAATCCTGCCTCAGCACTCGCGTGCTTGATATCCTTTATGCTCATTCTGTTTATACCATTCCGATAAAAAGACATTGCAATATTCAACTTTTCAGGATAAAATTGTTGATTATATCTTTCAAAATCTTCTGGACTTAAAATGGCATGACCCCAGGGAAAATCGATTGTACAGGCACTATGTCCGCCAATTAATGAAAAAAACGGATTATATTCATGGATAGCAACACCCCAATCCTTAAGTAATCTCCGTATATTTATAAATGCTTTAATTGGGTCCTGCAGATGTTCCAGTACATCCCAACTGCAAATTATGTCAAAGTATCCAGCTTTAAGCTTTGAATTACATATATCATCATCTATAAACCTAACCTTTAGTGATTCATTAAATCTATTTTTTACCAGTTTTCTGATTTCGCCTAAGGTCTTATTGACATTTATAAGATCATCACTTAATATTTCTTTATTATCGAGTGATGAGATTTTATATCCGGAAAATTCAGTGCCAATAACTTCTGCTGCACCTGGGCTTGAGCCAGATGTTGCTTTGCCCACCGATCATACGTTCGACAGTGGTTACAGATACCCTGATCATCAAACTGGATGTCCGGATCGGTAGTATCCATGATACAACGGGTACAAATTTGATATGTGCGTGTCATTTAGTCATTCTTTCTTATCGGATTTATGCTGTAAAACTGTTATCGGTAGTCTTCAGTAAACGATCAACCAAAGCAACCATCTTCTGCGACTCTTTCTCTGCATTCAACTCCACCGATGCCTCACGAGACGACCGTCGCATTTCCTCTATTTGCTCTAACGTCAAGCTATTCAACAGATCCGCCACGTCGTGGGCCTTAAATGATGGCGCTACACACCCACATCTGTATTGACGCACAACCTCGGACATGGCTGGGGATGGGCCAATACACACTGCTAATTCAGCCATAATGAACTCAAACAACTTGTTGGGTAACGCCCAGCGATAGCTGTCACTACTCGGAGTGAGTATAAAAATCCCTATGTCATATTTGGCAATCTGTGTCACGATTTCTTCTGTTGGTACAGGATCTTGAAAGGCAACCCTGCCTGGAGCCAAGTCGGCAACCAAATCCTTAAGATTGGTGATGTACCCTGGGTCATGCTCAACCAACATCAAATCTAGACTATAACGCTCGTCGCATAACGCGACAATCTCGATCATTGTTTCTAAACGCCTATTGCGCTGTGCAATACCATGATGGATCAGGCGAATGCGCATCGGATCTACTCGATGAGGATGTACTATTGTTTTCTCAGGTGCGTTCAAAACTACAATCGGGTCGAAGCCAAATTCGTAGTGCAGTTTCTGAGCAATCGGGGTAGAAACCGTTATCGAACCGCTTACCTCATCCACAGAGTTGGATAATAGGTACCGAATTGCAGACGGCATCAGCCATTTCTTCAGCATTCCTGCGCTTTGATGCTGACCAATACTATCTTCGTGCGCATCATAGATCACCGGGGCGCGATTCCGACGAGCCACTTCTGCAGCAATAAATAATCCATCCCACTCGTTAGCATAGAAAACATCGCATCTGCTGGCTTGGGCTAACTGCAACGCCTGGACATGCTGTATCTTGGACCAGAACCACCATTCGTATGCGACCGGACAAATCTTCCCCAGCATTAGCAGAGCTAGCGCCGCAGGCGCGGGCAATTTAGACGAGGAAACGGAATTCCAATCTACATTCGGCAAATCCGCCCAACTGGAATGCGGAGACCCAAAACCGATCACGGTTAGATTGAAGTATGGCGCAAGAAACTTGACCTGGCGGAGCACACGCGCGTCGAGGTAGATGTTCGAGAAGGAGATAATGCACACTGACTTTTGCATAACTTTAGCTATTTTAAACGGTCCAGACGCGCCTTACATAACTTGACTTTTCAGGCCTAGTACTACAGGACAATGTCAGATGACTTGATGCAGATAATCGGGTAAAACTGACTATGGAACCCCATTTGGCGGCAGTTTACCTGCTCGGAAAACTGAAAACCGGCAACTTGCGCTGTAATACTAGCCAATACAATAACATGATGTCGATCCCGACAAGCACGGTCTTGATGCAAATACCTAACCACAAATCACTCTGTACTTGCCTCCCCACAGCTACCAGCCCTATCGTGAACAAAGTTGCCAAGCCCAATTGTTTCCAGTTATGTGGTACAGGATAATATTTCTGGCTATAAGCCATATTTAAATAAAAAACTACAATGGTACTCAGAAGTGTTGCGACAGCTGACCCCATAATTCCAAGAACAGGAATCAGAGCAAAGTTGAGCACAGTATTGAGTATCGCGCTCAAGATATTGATAATTGCAATCAGGCCAGTCTTTTTAGCAATCCCGAGCCCCGGGGTATAGATGTACATTCCCGCCAGCAGAGTCGCGAGTGCCAAAAACGGCACTACGTCTGCTGCAGCATAATAAGCCGGAGTAGTCAACAAAATAAGCGCTTCCCTAGCAAACAGGGAGATTCCCAATAAAATCAGCAAGGCTAGAGCGACAGAATACTGGAAGATACGGGCGATTTCCCATGGTGCCTCTGGGCGGCGATAATTGGCATAAATCAACGGAGTCAACGAACTAGCCATGGATATCAGGATCAAAGATATGGGAGAAACAAGCCTATATCCGATCCCAAACAACCCTACCTCCGTAAAGGACATTATCTGTTTGAGTGCAATTCGATCAATATACATAGCCACGAATGCACCAATGCTGGATGGGACAAGTGGGATGGAGAATTTGAGCATCTCGACCAACTTAGTCCAATCAAATCGCCAGCGTAAATTGTGGCGTACAAAAAAAACCGACAGAACGACCCCAACCGCGTTCCCAGCCAAATTTCCCGCAATCACACCGATCACGCCTAAGCGTAGGACTAACACTAGAAAAACACTCACCAGTAATGTGGCAATCGTCGTCCCTAAGCTAGTAATAGCAAAGGCTATTGCCTGCATCTGACAACGCAGTAGCAGACTCAACAAGCTAAACACACCTCCACACCACAATGATAAGAGAGCCACTCGCATGAGTTTAGCTTGATCGGGTGTATCTAGGATCAGAGTCGATAAAGGCTGTGCCAACAGGATACCCACTACGACAAACACTGCATAGCTGCCTATGGTGAACCAAAGTGCCGTCGAGGCATAGCCGGTTTTGTCCACCTCTATTGACGTGTCCGGGTAATAACGATACATAGCTTGCGAGATTTCTAGCACAATCATCACCTGGGCCAGACTGGAAAACACTCCGATAATGTCGTATATGCCATAGTCGGATGGTGAAAGCACAGGCGTGTATAAAGGTAGAAGTAGAAATGATGCCCCGCGAGCTAAAATGCCAGCTATACTATAGATTGCGGTATCATTGAAAAATTGTTTCAGCATGAGAAAATACGGCCAATTGCAACCACGGCTAACGCATCAAAATTTGGCGCTGTAGCGTCTCTCCAAATCATCCAAATACATCAACAGGGTGCTAATACGCCTCGCCACATGTGTGTCTCCTCTCAGCATCAGATCCTTTTCAACTACAGAGGGGTCCAAAATGTCAGCGGCAAGATGGTAGAGACGGTAATGTTGCTGGAAATCGGATAACAATGCGCTGATCCTGGTTTTATACTCGCTTTGCCGAGAGCGCCAGTACCAATATCCATAGCGGACCGATGGAATTCTTACTTTCAGACCAAGCTTCAGCATTCTCAGTTG
>CAZHBL010000373.1:4747-5518 GCA_964530105.1 uncultured Pirellulales bacterium
ATGATAATCGAATATTCTTTCCATAGATAGGTGGTTGCAACAAACGTGGATCTATGGCCTTCATAAACCGAATGAAATATCTATAGCTAGCCCATGGCAAAGGAACTCGATTGAAAATTGTACGTATGAAATCCAGTCCCCAGAGTGGCGCAACGGTCCAGAAATGGATTCTCTCCCGATCTTCTGCCGCAGCGCCTACATAGTGGTTATAGTACTCGTAATACCATCGCTTCAACTGATCTTGGCGTGTTTTTTCAGGATAAGTGTTTAGATATGCCTCGACCTCGTCCAGGTAAGTATCAGGGTTCAGCTTCATCATCCTACAAGCTGTTTCCACCGGCATAGAATATAGTCCTCGGCTAAGACCACGGAAGAGAGAGTGGTAGTAATGCTTGGCAGGATGGCGAATGAACTCACCACCCAAACCAGTAAAACGCGCCACTTTGCCAGGAAATTGTTTTTTAATGGCTTGAACATCCTGATAACAAACATATGTCGAGTAATAGTTCACTGCCCCGTCAGTTTTGCGAACGAGAGGAACCAAGTCTGTGGTATCGTATGAATGCTTGGCTTGGACTGTGCGAAATTCACCTGGCGATCCCATCTTCTGAAATACTTCCTGCGCCCAATCACTCTCGTCCCCTGTAGAAAGCTTAGGAGAAAAGTATGTTACGTCTCGACTGACCCGGCTCAAACCAGCCAAGACGGTGCGCGTATCAAAACCACCACTCAGATCTGCTATGAGGCGATAACCATTTCTCTCGAGAGTCT
>CAZHBL010000373.1:5528-5755 GCA_964530105.1 uncultured Pirellulales bacterium
GTTGAAAGCCCCTGTCTTGTGGCTTAACCTCCAGCATTTGTGCTGGCTGCAGACGAAACACATCCTGGAAGATGGTTTTGTTACCTAGCGTATATTCAAACAGAACAAAATCGATGAGACCAGCCCGATTCAGATTAATGCGCGGTATAAAATGCAGAATAATCTTTGGTTCTCGGCTAAATACGCATACTGTATCATCGCAATAATAAAAGAAAGCAAGACGAGCC
>CAZHBL010000374.1:0-5745 GCA_964530105.1 uncultured Pirellulales bacterium
CCTGCTTGTCGGGAAGCCGGCTTATGGCTTTTCTTACTTTCGCCGTCAGTTCGACCCTTTCGATCTTCTCGCCCGGGTCCGTGTCGAGGTCGATTCGGTTTCGGGCGAATTTGCCGTTGCTGCCGATCCTGTTTCGCCAGGCCCTGGAGTTGGCCGACAATGCGATCCTGTAGATATAAGCTCCCGCCTTTCTGCTGTTTAGCTTCTCGATGTGCTCCCACATCCCCATCAGCGTATACTGCATCGCCTCGATGAACAGCTCCCTGTCGCCTGTGAGCTTCCATAGGACCGACAGCAGAAAAACCGAATACTCAGCTCTTACCTTTTCAAAGATTTCCAATCGCTCGCTTTGCTTCATTGTAACACTCCAATTTTCCACAAAACTCGAACATGTTCAGTTTTCATTTAATATTAACTCCCCAAAACCTGTATTGTGTAAAAATTTTTTCAATTAATAATCGAAAGGCGCGCACTTTGCCTATCGTTGAATCAAAACTAGTTTTTAATCTCTTTTTAAGACAATTAGGCGGTTACTTTCGTAAGGGCTTGCCGTCGCGCTTTGAGCATAACATAAAGCCCGAAGCCACCTGAAAGTAGATAACCGAGGGGTGAGAATTTTAGGACGACGTCCGAGCCGAAATGTTCGGCGACCCGCAGCAAAGGTATAAAAACGACATAAGCCAGCGCCCACGTGCCCCCCACCATAAAACCCATTCGCTGTCCGAGAGTAAGCCCGGCGGCACTTCTAGATAGGGTAATCATCAATATATAAGCGGAAATTGCACAGAATCCGGCACCAAATAGCATACATATCGCCATCCTGCTATTGATGAACACCAGGTATACGGCCAAGAAAGGAATCACAAGGAAAAGTGCCATAACTGAGCATTTTAGTTCGCCTTTTTTGTGAGCGAAGTGCGCCCAGGCGAATGAGCCGACGGCGCCTCCCAGGCCGAAGACGGTCGCTGAGAGGCCGCCAAATGTCAGCCCGAAACCAAGCTCATTGAGCACCGTCGGCAGAAGGGACGAGATAATTGTTGTCGAGACAGCGGCCGGCATCGCCATCAACAGGATGAACCAGAACGGCAACCAGCTTTTACCGTGTTGTGTAGCATCTTTAACGTACGCCGTCCGCTCAACCGATAAACGGACTCTCAGTAATAAAACCAGGACGATGCCGACAACGGGACAAAGCATCAGTGGATACAAACCCTGCAAACCAAAACGCGAGACAAGAAAGGCCGATATCACACCGCCGCTCGCATATCCCATAAAACCGCCCGCCATAAATACGGCCGTGCTCACCGCCGGTTTAATCTGCCTGAGCCGGTGTACTCCTCGCAGTCCCTCCGGGTGTACAATGGCAATTCCGAAGCCGCTGACAACAGCCAGTAAAATCATGCCTCCAAAAGCGCCGCTTCCTTTAGGCAGGACTCCGAGCAGGCATATAACTGTGCCTAAAGCCAGCCCGAGATACATAAACAGCGGCTTGTGCTTGTTGGCTCGTAAATGGCCGGTCAGCGGCTGGACGCCATTGCATGTCAAATACATCACTGCCATTACAAGACCGCCCTTCGACAGGCTCAACGAAAATTCGGCCAGGATTGCAGGAAGGATAGCCGGCAGCATACTCGCGAATACATCAATAGAGAAATGGACCGATGCGAGCACGAACAAGTGCATCCATTGAAATGTAACGAGTCTTCGTCTCAAAGTGACCGCCGAATCCGGTACAGTTTCGAAAGAGTACGAATAATCAAGCTGCCCAGAACTGCCGCCGGTGTAGCCATGCACATCTCGTCAAGTTTGTTGCTTTCGAGCACCTTGAATTCGGGGCCGGCCTGAATAACGAAAGTCTCGCCGTCCTCGCTGAGACAGAAAATCTTGCCGTCATTGGCCCAGGGCGAAGATGTAAATGCGTTCGCCCCGGCGGCAATTCGCTGTTTGCTGTAAATTTCGCTGCCCGTTCGGGCGTCGTAACAGCTCAGCAAGCCTCTATCGTAGAGAACGTACAGGTAATCGCCATAGACGATAGGCGAAGGATTATACGGGCCGCCCTGCTTTTGGCACCAGGCTATGTATTGATTGCTGTTCTGGTCGTCCTTTAGAGTGATATCACCCTGTGCACCCGGCCTAATCGCAAATAACGGCCGCTTCCTGTCACCTACGAAGCCTGATGTGACATAGAGCAGGTCATTTTTGGCAAACGGAGTAGGGATTGTTATACCTGAGGCGCCACTCAGTTCCCAAAGCAGCTCGCCGTCAAGACCGTATGACCTGATTTTGTCCGTTCCTGATGTTATTATTTCGGTACGCTGCTTGTTCTCCCAGATATACGGTGTTGCCCAGTTGCTTTTTTCGTCCCGGTCAACACGCCATATCTGCTCGCCTGTTTTTTTGTCCAGCGCAACAATGAATGACTGCTCATCATTGTCGTTCACGATGAAGAGCCGGTCTTTGTATAATACGGGCGATGCGGCTGTGCCCCAGTTGTAGCGCATCTTGAGGCTTCCGAATTGTTTCGACCATAATTCTTTGCCGTACATGTCGTAACAAAATAAACCTATATTACCAAAATAAACGTACAAGCATTCACCATCGGTGACAGGCGTTTCGGATGCATAAGTATTCTTTATATGTGTCGGACGTTCGGGTACAGCCTGGTGGGCGCATTTCTCCCAGAGGATATTGCCGCTGCCCAGGTCGATGCAATAGACCATCCACCGGTGGACTTTGTCCGAGGGTTTGTCCCGGTTGCCTCCCAGGTACAATCCCTTCTTCGGCATTTCATCATCGGCAGTCCCAACCGCCGAAGTGACAAATATCCGATCGCCCCAAACGATAGGCGAGGACCAGGCACGGCCCGGGATATCGACTGTCCAGGCAACGTTTTCGGTAGTACTCCACGTCGTCGGCAAGATGCCTTCTTCGACGACGCCGGCGTTTGGGCCGTGAAACTGCGGCCAGTTGACCTGCGCCGAAGCGCCCGAGGCAAAAAGAAGACATGCTAATATAATAAACTGGAAAATTCTGTTCATAAATCAAACCTTATTATCTAACCATCTATCCATATCAATCGCCGGCGGTAAGTAATCCGGCGACCTGTCTCGAATCTTCTCTAATTACTTCGATGAAGTTAATAATCGGGGCCTGGTCTACGTTCGGATTTGAAGATTTAGCAAGTAGTTCGAGGGTTAGAGCGCTTCCGGCCTCGATGCCTTTGAATTCTTTGACCACAGCTCTGTTAGCTTTACCCGCCGCTGTTAGGATATCAAAGTTTTCCAGCACGACTTTGTCCTGGAGCTTGATGTCAAAGACTCGTTGGCCCTCACGGTCGTCCGGCAGGGCGTTAAAGCCGAGACGAACGGTGTACAAGGCGGAATTTTCTCCGGCAGCAGCATCGGTTAGCGGCACTTCGCAGCGCAACATTCCCCGGCAGCCGGATGTGAACAACCACGGTTTGTCGGTGCCGGCTATCTCAACACCTTTGAAGTCGTGACAGAAATATCCCATAGACGGCAAGGTTTGGATGTTCAAATCGAGCTTTACGCCGTAATTGGGGAAGTGGGTATATGAGTTGGTCTTCGGATTAGGATAGCTGAACCAGATAGTTCCTTCGTTATCCTTCCTGTCCGCGGGGGCGCCGAAATTCACTGCGAAACGCTTTACGGGTGTCAGTTCGCCGGGTGTTACATAGACAGTCCAGGGCTGAGCTCTTTGGGGCTTGCGTATCATCGCCAGTGTACAGCGAATGGGGTATGAGCAAGTACAACCGGCAGCCGCCTCCTGACTGAGCAAAACTCCGTCGGCCGGTATTGCACTAATCGCACAGCCCAGGCGATAAGCCCCGAAGAGAGTGACTCCGTTGTCCTGCTCGAGGTCGTAGAATGCAGTACAGGCTGAACGGTAGAAAAGGCCTTTTGCCGAGGCGGCGGTGATTCCGCACGTATGGCCGGGCCGTAAGAACTCCCACGGGACTTGCTTTCCGGTGATAGGATGGTCCCGCATGATAATCTTGCCGGTATGAAGATCGCAGGCCTGCGGCTCTAAGATGATTTTATCGGCGACGATGACCGGCCGGGTGCGGTAGTTTAGCGCTCGCGACCAAGCCATATTGCCATCCTCGGCAGAAAAAGCTGTGATGCGCCGCCATTTGAGGCCGCCCTGGCTGAATCTCCACGCATCATGATTGCCGTGATTACCGAAGAACAAGAGCAATCCGCTGCTGTAAGCGGCTCCCATTTTGTCGCCGCAGCAGCCGGTCAAATCGGCGGGGTGGTTCCACAATTCCTCGCCGGTTTTGGCGTCCAGCGCGACGACGAGCCTAACATCGGCGTCATCGTATGTCAGAGTTCCTTCAGGATGCTCGTCCCGGAACAATTCGGCCTGCAGGGAGCTGATGAGATATTGGACCTGGGCTTTCTGTCTGTAAGATGGATTCTCTTTCAGTTTTTGAGCAAGGAACTCTTTCTTTTCCTTGAGTTCGTCAAAAACTCCATCTCTTTCTTTATATACGCC
This sequence comes from uncultured Pirellulales bacterium, assembly GCA_964530105.1. Taxonomy (GTDB): domain Bacteria; phylum Planctomycetota; class Phycisphaerae; order Sedimentisphaerales; family Anaerobacaceae; genus JAFGPJ01. Next base: position 4,519 of record CAZHBL010000374.1, read on the forward strand.
CTGATCTATGAGTTCTCGCCGTTTCTGCAGGGCGCTTCTCTTTTGTTCTTCTGATAATCCGCTATCGGCATAGAAGATTTTGCCGTCCCCGATTGCTATCGTTATGTTGGCAATCTTTTTGCCATCCCGCTGCCAAAGCAGCTCGCCTGTCTCTGTGTTGATGGCGAATACTTTGTCGCCCGCCATTAAATTATTGGTGACCGCGTTTTTCTGCAGGAACTCTCCGCCACTGGCAAAAGACGTCATTGAACCATACATTGCACCCGACCTCTCGGCGGCCCTGAGTAAGTCTATCGGATTAGGATACAACTTCCTGGAATTCTCGTACTGGCTTCTGTACTTTTCGGGAACATCCTCAATATTCTTCCACTTTCCATTTTCCACGAAGCGCTTCAGCGTAGCACCGTAATCTTCGTTCATGGCTTTGGCGGCCGAGCCGTAGAGAATATTGCCGACGACTGATATATAGCCCCATCGACGCGGGCTTCCATCGGATGAAGGCGGGACTTCGTATTCACGAATTGTTTCGCCGGTCTCGGTGTCCAGCTTGTAACATTTATCATGGGCGGCTACGTACAGGCCGTCCTGCGTGACAACCAGATTACCGCTGTCGGCTTTGACTTTGACGCGTACCGCTCCGGGAATCTCCCTTTTCCACAGCAATGTGCCATTGAACGCGTCAGCGGCCGTGATGATCTCTTCACCCTCCATGAACAGCCGGCCGTTCATCGATACCGGACTCTGAGCACATGCGTGCCGCTCGACCATTCCCTGCGGGCCCGGCTCTCCGAACCAGAGCACTCCCAACGGGCCGTAGACAAGCTCATCGTCCGAACAAGCGGTGTTTTGAGGATCGCTGTACTGCTGCGTCCAGGCGCCGGCGCCTTCCAATGGGCCTCGGACGTATTTTCTCCAGGTCACCTGCCCGTCGCGATGAAAGCTCAGACACGCCGTGCCTCCCCAGGGGCGAAGAATGCGCTGGCCTTCCTCACTCGTCCCTGTGGTTTCGCCCGTCAGAATCATTCCATCGGAAACGATCAGGTTGGCGAAATAGTCCGGCAGAGATTCCATGTCCCAGGGCTCGACTACGACCCGGCTCCCCAACAGGCCGGCGGCATCGAGATTCTTCCGGGCGGCAGCTAATTTCTCCGGATCTTTTTCCAGGCCGACGATTTTCAGTTCCGTTCTTTTCGCCAGTTCGTATGCCAGGCGCCCCTGCCCGCAATC
>CAZHBL010000375.1:0-5742 GCA_964530105.1 uncultured Pirellulales bacterium
TGCCAGATGGGGATTTACGCCCATGCGGACAAGACCAAAGGCGAGGATAACTCGATCTGCATTATCGAGTTCGAGAACAATGCCGTCGGGCTCGTCGAGGATAGCTGGGCCCGCCGCGGCGGAATGGAAGACAGGATAGAGGTTTACGGCGATGGCGGCGTTACTTACGCCGACCTGCACATGGGCAATGCGCTTCCGACTTACAGCGAGCATGGCTACGGCTATGCGGTCGAGAAGGCCCCCTCGACAAAGGGCTGGACCTGGCCTGTTTTCGAGGAGTTGTGGAATTATGGTTTTCCGCAGGAGATGAGACATTTCGCAAGATGCGTTCGCGGCAAAGAAGAGCCGCAGGCGACTGGTGAAGACGGCCGCATCGTGCAGGAGGTTCTTTACGCCGGCTATCACTCGGCGCGGACGGGTCAAAAGGTAGAGCTGCCGTACAGGCCGAAGGGCGTTCGGGCGCCGATAGACTTGTGGCTCAAGGGCGAGCCGAAAGGATAATATCGTTCTATAAAGTGTGGCGAGGGCGTCCCGACATCGTATGAAACACAAGGGCAAGATGCCCTCGCTACAAGGAAAAGGCTGATGGCAACAATCCATGTTGAGGTTCTATCCGAGAAAGAAATCGAGGCGATTCACGCCGGCACGATGCAGATACTGCGCGATACCGGTGTTATGGTGCATCACGATGAGGCCCTGGAGTTGCTCAGGCAGGCCGGCGCCGAAGTGCAGCAGGATAAGAAGATCGCCCGGCTGCCCGAACGGCTTGTGGCTGACAGCATCGAGAAAGCGGGAAAAAAGTACGTTCTTTACGGCCGAAATCCCGAGCGGACCGCGAGGTTCGGTTATGGCGATTTTGTGCTGATGAGCAGCCCGGGTCAGTATAGCTGGATCGATACCGACAGCGGGAAGCGCCGGCCGGCCACAATTAGCGATACGAACGAAGCGATAAAACTCGGTGACGCCCTCGGCAATATCACGATCGTCGGTTCGATGGCACAGCCCAAAGAGATATCCGAAGCATGGAGGGATATTTATCTTACCGGTGAGCTTGTCAAGGGCACCGGCAAACCGACCCGATGCTGGATTAAGAACGAAAAGACGGCCAAATATATTCTTGAAATATATCGTGCCGTCGCAGGCGGTGCCAGGGCCCTGCGTGACAGGCCGATGGTCGAGGCATTTCTCGAACCAATCAGCCCGCTGCGGCTGCCGAAGGATGGGCTGGACATCGTGCGTGAGTTTGCCCGTGCCGGCCAGCCGGTTAGTATCGGGCCGATGGCGATGACGAGCGGCACCGCTCCGGCAACGTTAGCGGCAACTCTGGCGCAGGAAAACGCGGAAATCCTCGCCGGCGTGGTTATCACGCAGTTGTTCGCGCCGGGCACCCCGATAACGTACGGGGGCATTCCTCATATTATGGACCCGCGAACGAGTATATGTTCGTTCGGCTCGCCGGAGCAGGGCCTGATGGCCGTGGCGATGGTACAAATGGCGAAATATTATGGCTTTCCTGTATATGTGAACGTATGTCTGACGGATGCGAAAGTCCCGGATGCTCAGGCGGGCGCCGAGAAGAGCACGAGCCTGCTCTTGGCGGCTCTTGCCGGCGCCGATACTTTCGGGCACTGCGGAATCTGCGGGACCGACCATGCCGGCTCGTTAGTGTGGCTCGCTCTCGATCACGAGATAATGGAATATGTCAAGCGGATTGCTCACGGCTTTGAGGTTGATGCCGGAACGGTTGCCGCCGAAATTGTGAACCAAGTCGGCCCCGGCGGCAACTTCCTTGCCGAGGAGCATACGGTACAGCACTTCCGCAAAGAGCTCTGGCTGGCAGGCCCGGCATGGACCAGGCAAAGCTGGGACGGTTGGGCAGACAGCGGCAAACTTTCGATGGCTGACCGTATAAAAGAACAAGTAAAACAGATTCTGAGCAGCCACGAACCGGAACCGTTGGAAGCGGGATTAACGAAGGAAGTGGATGCAATTGTCAAAACCGCTGAGCGAGAGCTAGGATCATAATCGAAAGGATAAAGCAATGGCGGGAATATTTTGTAAGGTAATGGGTGTGAGTGTTCTTTTGTCGTGTGTGGTTTTCACCGGCTGCCGGACACCGGGCGGCGCCGGGCAGTCGAAACTGGACAAGCAGATTGACAGCGGCACTTGGCGGATATTGGCGGATGTTCCTGTCGGGCGGTTCGGCGGGGCCGCGGCAGTTGTGGATGGCAAGCTCCATCTATTTGGCGGCGTGAATATGAATCCGCACACACCCGAAGGACAGGACAAAGCACAGGCGGTGACATTGCATCACGTCTATGACCCGGCGGAGGATGCGTGGTGGGAGGCCGGCCCAATGCCGGACAAAAAAGGCTGGCCCGCGATTGCCGTATACAGGGATAAAATCTATATATTCGGCGGAGATAACGAAGCGATCGACAGGAGCATGACAACCGAGTCGTGGATTTACGATCCGAAGACCGACACATACGATTCGATTGCTCCGCTGCCGCATCCGCGCTCGTATTGCTACGGCGTGACGGTAGGGGACTATATTTACATTTTCGGCGCACGGACGCTGCGTTCGGACGGCCGGGCCGACCGGAGCACATTTCGCTACGATCCGCGTAATGATATATACAAACGAACGGCCGATCTCCCGGAGGGCGCGCGTTTCATGGTGCACGGCAGTTACAACAACTGCATTTACGCCGTGCATGGCGAGACGGACCTTGAGACCTACGCCGACGGAGTTTTGAAGTACGATGTTGCCAGCGATAAATGGACCAAGCTGAACGTGCCGCGGATAGAGCAGCGGAAATGGTACCTCAGTCAGCATTCGACGCACGTCGCGATCGGCTCGAAGCTGTTTATCCTTGGTGGCTGGAGCGCTGTGACGAATTCGCGAAGCAACCGCGCGACGTACTTCGACATGGCGACCGAGACATTCGGCGAGGTTGAGCCGATGCCGAACGGCCGATGCTGCGGCGCTGCCGGCGTTATTAACGACCGGCTTTACGTCGCCGGCGGATTCTGGGAATGGGTCGATGATGTCTGTGAGTGCAAGGAGACGTGGGGATTTCCGTTTGAAAAGGAGTAGTTGAAAACGATGCCGAACAAGATTTTTATGATTCTATTGTTTTTTACAGTTATATCAATTGCCGTAGACAAACCTTTATACAGCGAGACTTTCACTACGTTTGTGTCGCTGACGCTTGCCTCAACGCCGGCCGACGAGCTGATTACCTCGCCGGAGCCGGACTGGCCTCAGTGGCGCGGGCCGCGGCGCGACGGCATTTCGGATGAGACGGATTTGCTTGCAACCTGGCCTGACGACGGGCCGAAGTTGCTTTGGAAAATCGACGGCCTGGGCAAAGGATGGTCGTGCCCGATTATCGTTGGCCAGCGAATTTACATTACCGGTGACGTGGGCGGTGATTTGGTCATATTTGCTCTTAATCGAAGCGGGACGGTTCAATGGAAGGTGAAGAACGGTCGGGCCTGGAAGGGGCCTTATCCCGGTGCACGTGCATGCTGTGTTTTTTCCGAGGGCCGTTTATATAATATGAATTCACATGGGCGTGTGGTCTGTCTTGATGCGGTTTCGGGCAAGGAGCTGTGGGTTGTTGATATTTTGGAGTGCTTCGATGCTAAGAATATCACGTGGGCATTGAGCGAATGTTTGCTGGTGGATGGCCGGAATCTGATTGTTACGCCCGGGGGTAAAAAGGCGCTCATGGCCGCACTTGACAAGCTGACCGGCCGAACGGTTTGGACGACCGAACCACTCGGCGATGACCGCACCTCTCACTGCTCGCCCATACTGTTTCGATACGCCGGACGCCGGCTGATTACGAGCTGCTCTTCGGCTCACGGTTTCGGCGTCGATGCCGATACCGGCAAACTCCTCTGGACGGTGCCGCTGAAGAATCCGCACGGTGTAAATGTAAGTACGCCCATATACGGTTCCGGCTGTGTTTACTACGTTACGCCCTACGCCGAGCTTGGCAGGGCCTATCGGCTCGTCGCTAATGGGCAAATTCTTACCGCTGAGCATATTTGGACGTGTCCCTTGGACACGGTAACAGGCGGGGCCGTGCTCGTTGATGGCACGCTTTTTGCCGCTGGCTATCGGGAGTCGAAATGGTGGTTAGGCCTCGACTGGCAAACAGGCAGAACAAAGTACGAGCTTAAAGACTTCACGACCGGCTCGGTGATTTACGCCGACGGCCGACTCTATTGCCTCGACGAAAAAGGCATGGCGGGCCTGCTGAAACCGGGTCCTGAAGGCCTGGAAATCATGGGACGATTTGCCCTGGTGGCTGAGAAGGTTCGCGATGCCTGGACGCATCCGGTCCTGCACGACGGCCGGCTTTACTTGCGCTATCACGATACGTTTTGGTGTTATGACGTTAAGGAACGCTGATAAAATATGTGTCTCTCCGTATGGAGTCCCAAGGACTAAAATACTTGATATTTTCATTATCTCGGCGTAGGATTCGGGATAAATAGCGGACTGGAAGCTTAAAAATTGAAGGTTTGAGTTAGGGGACAGGCCATGAAGCAATGGGCGTACTTCATTCTAATATCTCTTATTACTGTAATATGTGTTTGTTTTATTGCCCTGAATATGAGATCTGTCAGAAGAGTGTCATCTGCCACAATTGAATTGGAGCAATACAAGAAGACGATTGCCGATCTCGAAGGGCAAATCAAAAAGGCAGGTTCTGAGAGAGACTCGGCGAATCAGAAGGTCAGCCGGCTTGAAGCGGAGGTCTCATCCCTGCTCGAGCAGCGAAAAACAGATCAGCAAGTCATTGAAAATCTGCGCGAAATGATGCAGCAGAATATTGCAGGGGTTCATGAACCGCCCGTACTAAAGCAGGATGCCAAAGAACAGATGGTCGTCGAACAAAAACCGCCGCAAAAAGTCGAAGAAGCCGAAGAAAAAGTTGTAAAATATGATGCTGAATTGGTGAGGCAAATGATGTCGTCAGCCGGTAGTCTCCAAGAAACTATTCGCCGGATTGTCACTTCCGAAGGGATAGATTCGACTTTGCAGCAGCACAGCGACAATCCGGCCCATTGGGTTGCTGCTGCGTCGCTGGCAAAGGACCCGGATGCGTCCCTGGAATATCTTGAGCAGGCCGCCGAACTGTACCCGGATTCAACGATGGCTCTTACATCATTAGTCGGGGCCTACATCACAGCCGAGCGAATCGATGAATCGACTATGGCCTATATCGATCAGATGAAAAAGGTCGATCCGACGAATGCCCTTGCCGATTGTTACTCCGCGTATTGCCGGTTTAACAATGGAGACATTGAAGGGGCGCTTCAGTCCCTGTCACAGGCAAGCATAAAAGACAGATTTGCAGACGACAGCATAGACCTGTTGATGGCGCGGAATGATTATTTTCTCAGCGAAGGCTGTTCGGATTCGGTCGCGCTCGGACTTTCTGCGTTCGATTTGCCCTTATCGCATATGGGCATGCTCCGGCAGATAGGGGAATATTCCATGGTACAGGCCGACACGCTTTATGGCACCGGCCAATACGAAGATGCCCTGCAGATCGTAACGGAGGTCTCGAAGCTCGGCGGGACTCTATCTTCGTCCGGCCGATTTATTGTTAGCGATCGCGTCGGTATGGCTTTGCAGATATCTGCTCTCGAAAGGGCAAAGCAGATATACGAGGCTTTGGGTGACATCACAAAAACTGCGGAAGTTGATTCTCAATTGCA
>CAZHBL010000376.1:0-4079 GCA_964530105.1 uncultured Pirellulales bacterium
CTCTTGCTCCTCTCAAGGATCTTCGCAAGGCTTCATCAACCGCCGAACCGGGAATGCGTTCCAGCGCATATCTTGCCATATCGGAAGTCTCCTCACCGGTGAGCATTTTTGCAAGAGTCGGCACGGATTGCTCGGTACCAATAATGCTCAATTGCCTGCAGACAAACTGTTTGCCGGCACGAGTCGCATCCGAATCGAGCACGCCCAGCAGGGCCTTCTCAATTTCCGCCAGCTCGGCCTTGTTGCCGTACGCCTTCTTGATAATATCAGTTACATCGGTCAATGCCAAACGGCTCTGGCCCCAGTCATACGTTTTTACTTTACCAAGTAATTCCTGTAATTCTGCCATTTCTGATCCCTTTCCTGAACTAACGTTAGGCTTTGGCGTTGTATCAACTTTATAGTCACCTAATGCAAACTGAATTCCGTCGAGATAATGCTGCAAGATCGCCTGGTTCCAGAAAATATGATTATTGTGTCCCAGCGAGCAGTAGAATACGCGGCCTTTCCCCCAGGTCTTGACCCAGGCGATTCCGGTATCGACGTCCGTCGGTATGAAACCATTGACGTTCCGTGTGGTCGGGTCACTCATATCAAGACTCATCAAAACAAGCTGCTTGGCTCGCGAATAAAGCGGCGGTTCAGTTCGATAAATCTCATCGTTGATTTTGAAACCTTTTCCCTTAAACACGGCCGTCAGCGGATGGTCCGGCTCATCGATTTTGACCGCCCAGGTTCCGCCACCGCCCCAGGGATGGCCGCTGAACCTGCCGCCCATCATCTCCATCCCCTCGGGCCATGCATGGATATTCTTATCAGGCCACTCGTAGAAATTATCCGTGGCCGCGTGGACACCGATGATGCCCTTTCCGCCCTTAACAAAATCCATCAACGCCTTGCAGCGATCCGGTGTTTCCTGGAGATCGAATTTCAAGTGGGTCGTGTTGTTCAAACACACGGCATCGAACTGCGCGAGCTTTTCCGGCGTGAATATCGAGTAATCATCCGTGCAAACCGTCACTTCATACGCACCGGTTTTTCGGCCCATTATCTTCAGCGCCTCGTTAACGACCGGAATACTCGTATGAAAGTAACCTTCGCAACGCCAGAAGACCAGTATCTTTCTCGGCTTGGCCGGCTGGACAGTCGGTTTTCCCGGCACGGCATTTTCTATTTTTTGAACCTCTTCCGCTGTCAGGTCGCGGAGCCTCGCTGGCGATTGGGCCTGTGCAGTAATCGTCAACAGCGACAAACACCAGAGACCCAGCAACACAGCGCCGATTAATTTTGTCCTCTTACTCATTTTTTACTCCTTAATAATCAATATCATATGTGCCATGGACTGCGCATGGGTCGTGAAAGTAAACGGTTCGCTTCGGCGTCCGCGACAAATACTTCACGTTCCGGGTCCCACCTAAGCGGCCGGCCGAGCTTATAGGCGATATTACCCAAATGGCAAACCGTGACCGAGCGGCAGCCGGTCTCGATATCGCAAATCGGCTTGCTGCGTTTTCGTATGGCATCCAGCCAGTCGACGTAATGGTTTTTGCTTTCGTACAGGTGAATTTCATTTGGGCCAATCTGCTGATTCTTAAGGTTATCAGGCTTCGTTTGCAGAAATCCCCTGTCGGTAATAACCTCACCTTTGGTGCCGGTAAACAACACGCCCCTCGCACGTCCGCTGCGCGTCACCGTCACGCCGCTGGCGTATTTGTAGGTGAGCACCTTGTAATCTTTGCCGTCGGGCGGGATGATTTCAACCGGGCCGCTCTCGTCCATACCCATACCCCACTGGGCGATGTCGAAGTGGTGCGCGCCCCAGTCGGTCATGCCCCCGCCACCGAATTTGCTATGATTGCGCCAAAGAGGGAAGCCGTCAAAGCTAATATTCGGAGACAGCTCGTCATTGTAGGGCCTCCACAATGCCGGGCCTAACCACATATCCCAGTCGAGATAATCCGGCACAGGTTGCGCGGGCAGCGGTCGGTCTTCTGGCGGACCACCTACGTTGACATTGACCTCTTTTAGCTCGCCGATATAGCCGTTAAGAACAAGCTCACAGCCCAGGCGGAAATGCCAGTCCGAGCGCTGCATGCTGCCGGTTTGGAAGACCCGCCCGTAGCGTCTGACAGTATTAACCATGGTCCTGGCCTGTTCAATCGTTTGCGAGAGGGGCTTTTCACAATAGATGTCCTTGCCGGCCTTGGCTGACTCGATAACTATAATTGCATGCCAGTGGTCCGGTGTGGCAATAACGACTGCATCAATGTCGTCCCTGGCTAACAAATCACGAAAATAGCCGTATGTGTCGCAACCCTTGTATGAGCCGCCGTTTTTGCCCGCGTAGAAATCTTCGACAATTTTCTTGCCGCGTGTAAGCTTTAGTTTGTCAACGTCGCAAGCAGCGAGAACCTGCGTGCCCGGCGAATTTAGAAAAGACCTCATCAAATGCTGGCTCTGCTTGCCCGTGCCGATAAAGCCTAACGTAATTCGCTCGCTCGGCGCAGCATTGCCGGCCTGGCCCAGAGCAGATGCAGGAACAATGTACGGAAAAGCTATCGCCGCCCCGGCAGTACCGACGGTCCTTTCGAGGAATTGCCGACGGCTCATTTTTTTTATCTTTATCATAAAAACGCCCCTATTCTTAAATCGTAAATCATAAATGTCACAGGTACCACGGGCTTCGCATGGCTGTGCCGAGCAGGCTCGCGGCGGTCGGGTCGTCGAGAATCTCCTCGGTGTCCGGATTAAAGCGTATTTTACGTCCCAGCAGCATAGCAATCTGGCCGAGGTGGCCCGGCGTCGCCGAACGGTGCGCAACTTCACACGGTGCAATCGTTATCTTTCGACTTTTGACGCAGTCGAGGAAGTTCCGCCAATGACCGGGCGAGTCATATAAGTGGATCTCATCGGGTCCGATCTTCTCATCGAGGATTTTCTTCGGCTCGGCTTCCAGATGGTTGTTTCGGTTGACCCAGACCCAGCCTTCCGTGCCGATCCATTTTGTGCCACCCCGGATATCATTGTATCCGCCGGCGATAACCATCGTAATATCTTTTGGATACTTCGCCGTCAGGCGATACCTGGTCGGGCTGTCCCACAAGCCGTCTCTGGGGTATTCACCGGTCCCTTCGATTTCATGCGGGCCAGTATAATCGAAACCCAGACCCCAGTGCGCGATGTCAACGTGGTGGCCGACCCAGTCCATCAACTGGCCGCCGCCATGATCGAGAACCCAACGCCAGTTTTTGTGAATGCGCGCCGGGCAATATGGCCCATACAAGGCCGGGCCGAGCCAAAAGTTATAGTCCAGCTCAGCCGGTGGAGGACCAATACCCTCCTGGCCTTTAGTCCCGCCGAAATCAGTATGTCCCGAAGGAAGGCCGACCTCGACTCTTGTCACTTTGCCTATCCGCCCGTTTATCACCAGCTCGCAGGCCCGGCGAAAGTGTGCCTGCGAGCGCTGCCAACTGCCCGTCTGCCAAATCCTGCCGTAACGCTTGACCGCGTTGCACATCGCCCTGCCCTGCTTTAAGTCGTGCGACAGAGGCTTTTCCCCATAGATATCTTTGTTGGATGCTGCCGCCGCGATGGCCGGGATTGCGTGCCAGTGGTCCGGCAGACCGAGCGATACCGTATCAATATCGTCCCTGGCGAGCAGCTCGTGGAAGTCGCCGTAGGTGGCACAGTCCTTATTTCTATACCGCCGGTTCACGTTATTGGCTGCTTCCTGCAGGTGGTTCTTATCGACGTCACAAACGGCAATAACCTGGCAGTCTCTCTCTCGCAGAAAGGACCCAAGATTGCTGCCCCCCTGCCAACCGACGCCGATGCAGCCCATAGTGATTCGATTACTCGGTGGAACGCCGCCGGCCTGCCCAAGAACTGATGATGGAACGATGTACGGGAAACTTATTGCCCCCAAAGCTGTGCCGGCCGTTCCAACGATGAACTGGCGCCGGCTGATACGACTACTTCTGGCCATGGTTGGCTCTCCTTTACTGGATACTCGATGTGGCGAGGGCATCTTGCCCTTGTTCCTTTCCACCGGCAGGATGCCGGCGGGACGCAAGGCCGGG
>CAZHBL010000376.1:4089-5730 GCA_964530105.1 uncultured Pirellulales bacterium
ATCGAAAGCGATCTGCGAGGGTTTGAAGTCCGCCCGTTTCATAAACTGGCAGGCTTCTTCGGCGCCGTGCTCGCGGTCCATTCGGCTGTCTTCCCACTCGATGGAAAGCGGGCCGTTATATCCGACGTCGTTCAAGGCGACAATGATCTCTTCGAAATTTATATCACCGTGGCCGATTGAGCGGAAATCCCAGTAGCGGCGCGGATCGGCAAACTCAGTATGCCCGCCGAAGACACCAACCGTGCCGTCTCCGTGACCCCACCAGACGTCCTTCATGTGGGCATGGAAAATCCGGCTGCCGAACGTGCGGATGAACTTGACGTAGTCCACACCCTGGTAGCCGAGATGGCTGGGATCATAATTGAAACCGAAGGATTTATGCCCCTTTACGGCATCGATCGCCCGCTGAGCTGATGCGATGTCAAATGCAATCTCTGTCGGGTGCACTTCCAGGGCGAACTTGACCCCCTCGGCCTTAAAAGCATCTAAAATAGGAATGAAGCGCTTGGCAAAGTCCGCGTAGCCGGCTTCGATCATTGCCGGTGAAGCCGGTGGGAATGAGTACAGCAGATGCCAGATCGAGCTGCCGGTAAAACCGTTGACGATCTTGACGCCAAGTTTCTTGGCCGCCTTAGCCGCCTTGATGAGGCCCTTGGCTGCCCGTTTACGAACGCCCTCGGGGTCACCGTCGCCCCAAACGTCTTCGGGCAGAATGGCTTTATGGCGCTCGTCGATGTTATCACAGACTGCCTGGCCCACAAGATGTGTCGAGATTGCGAAAACCTTCAGACCGTGATCCTTAAGAAGCTCACGCTTGGCCTTGCAATAACCATCATCCTTAAGAGCTTTGTCAACTTCGAAGTGGTCGCCCCAGCAGGCTAATTCCACACCGTCATAGCCCCAGCTTGCCGCTTTCTTTGCTAATTCTTCCAGTGGTAAATCCGCCCACTGGCCGGTAAAAAGTGTTACAGGTCTTGCCATTTTTCATTCTCCTTATTCATTGCTATAACCGCTTATCGTAAAAATACTTACACCTAAGAACTAACCGAATATGTCCTTCTGAGGAACTCCGAAAATAACCCATGTATTATAACCCGGCCCGGCTCAAAAGCAATTGATTTCCAACGAAAAAATCGCCGCTCCTGAAATGCCTTTGGAAATTTAAATCCTGTTTTTCACATGCCCAACCTTTCCTACAGAGGTTCAATCCAGATATTTCGGAACCAAACCTCATTGCCATGTTCCTGCAGCAGTATCGGTCCCGGCTCTGGTCCTTCCTGCTGACCGGCGCCGGTTTTGTCCTGCAACTCAGCATCATTATGAATCAAAACACCATTTTGCCATACGCTAATGTGGGCATTTTTAACTTTCCTGCCGACGTCAAACTTCGCAGCGTGGAAAATAATATCGTAGCTTTGCCATCTGCCCGGCATGTCGCAGACGTTTTTATCCGGGGCCTTGAACCTGTACAGAGACCCGCATTCATTGTCCTTCGGCTCCAAGCCGAAGGAATCCAGTATCTGGACCTCGTAGCGACGCTGAATATAAATTCCGCTGTTACCGCGGCCCTGCCCCCGAACATCGGACGGCAACTGCGGCGTTTTGAACTCGGCGTGCATCTTGAAATCAGTAAAGTCCTGC
>CAZHBL010000377.1:0-5719 GCA_964530105.1 uncultured Pirellulales bacterium
ACTACGGCTGCAACGGGTGGGTGACGCATCACAACATCGACCTGTGGCGCGGGACTGCTCCCGTGGATGCCGCTCGATACGGAATGTGGCCGATGGGAGGCGCCTGGCTGACGCTGCACCTGTGGGAGCATTACGCGTTTACGGGCGACCAGGAGTTTCTGACGGAATACTATCCCATCATGAAGGAATCCGCCCGGTTCTTTCTGGATTTGCTGGTGGAGCATCCGACGCACCATTGGCTGGTGACCCCGTTCTCGATGTCGCCGGAGCACGGGTACCTGGACGGCAACGGGCAATTGGCCTTTCTTTCGCCGGCGCCGACCATGGACGTCGCGATTCTGCGTGAGTTGTTCCCGCATTGCATCGAGGCGAGCCGGATCCTGGGCGTCGACGAAGAACTTCGCGGCCAATTGGAAACCGCACTGACTCGACTGCCGCCGTACCAGATCAATCGCCGGGGCTACTTGCAGGAATGGATCGAAGACTGGGCTCCGGGCGACCAGGGGCACAACTGCTCGCCGAATTTCACCTTCTTTCCGGGCAGTTCCATTCGTTTACGCCGCGACCGGCAACTGGCGGATGCTATCGGGAAGTGGATGGAAACCCGGCAAGCGCGCGGCGGCTGGGTCTCCGCCTGGTACATTTCCGTGTGGGCTCGCCTCGAACGCAGCGATAAGGTGGCCGAATTTATGCGCGGATTCATCCGGCGCTCGCTGGCCAATAATCTGCACAATCGTGGCTCTAATCAGTCCGATGCCAGTTTCGGTTTCACAGCGGGCGTGGCCGAGGCGCTGCTCCAGAGCCATGCCGGCGAGATCAGCTTGCTGCCGGCACTGCCGGCCGGATGGAACAATGGATCGGTCACGGGTCTGCGGGCTCGCGGCGGATTCGAGGTCGATATCCGGTGGCAGGTTGGAACGCTCCAGGCGGCGGAAATCCGCAGCCGCAGCCCAGGTCGCTGCAAAGTGCGCTACGGCGAGAAAACGACAACGCTGTCGATCGAGCCGCAAGAGGCCGTCCGCCTGGGAGCAGATCTGACCGTACGAACCGGGCCGGCGGCACGGCCGGCAGATGCCGCCCAAACGTCCTCCGCAGTGAGCGCTCGCGACTATCATTTCGACGGGATTATCTCGCGGGAGGTGCTGGAGAACTACCTGGACCGTTCCGTGACAATGGCGTATTTCCTGGTTACGGGAAAGGCCGAGGGCGACCGGGAATATCTGTACAGGGAAGATGATATCCGCCTGATCCGGAACATCGGAGCCAAGTTCATCGGCCGTGCCATCTATCGCTGGAACGGAGAAGACCGCCTGAACGATCTTAGCTTCTGGACGGATGCAAAGGAATTGATCAACAGAGTCCATGCGTTTGATCCGGACGTCATCTTCCAGGGATGCCTTTTCGAAACGATCAGCAAAAGGGTGGACAGCGTAAAGATTCCTTCCTGGGTGTTCACGGAGTTTGGCCTTCCGGCGGAGGACAGGACGTTTTCGTACGAAGCCATGCTCAACAAGGACGGCAAGCTGGTCAACCATTGGGGCCGCAGCAGCGTGCCCGATGTCACGAGGCTCGAAACACAATTGTGGTTCTACTACCTTGCCGGCTCGTACATAAATCTCGGCTGTGAGGCCCTTCATCTGGGGCAGGTGCGACTCATCGGTATGGCCGACCCGGACTTGAAGGAATGGTCGGGCCTGCTGGCGAGGATACGTGCTTATGCAAAGACACACGCCCGCCGCCACATGGTGCTGCTCGATGCGCACGTGCCGAGAGGAGGCATGATCGTCGACGGCGCAAGCCTGCTGGATTTCAACTCGTTTCCGCTGCGTATCAAGGAGGTGCCTGAAAGACCTTATGAGGGAGTGCTTGAAGTAAACCATCTCGATGCCCTGTTCAACAAGAGCAAGGGTGGGCTCACACCAAACGGCTGGCCGTGTGAGAGCCTGCCGTATCTCGTCGAATTCGACAACTACGGCAGAAGCAGATCTCCGAATGTCGCCAATCTCAATTCGCATTTCGTCTGGGGCTGGGATGAGATTTCATGGCTCTCTCTCCAGGACGAGGAATACCGAAACCAATGGCTCGAATATGCCTACAACTGGATTAAGGAAACCGATCCCAACGGGCACTTGCAAATGCCGGTGAGCCGGATGATATCATGTCCGAATGAGACGCTTGGTAGCTATCGGGCCAACACCAGAAGTCCGAATTGTCCCATCGGATATTCTCAGGAAGAGACGATCAAGAAAATATGGAGCAATGCACGCAAGTAATGAAAATCGCACTGTGCGATCGAGATGTCACGAACTGGCGTCGCGCCGATGCGCAGGATTGGAGACGAATGGGCGAAATTATTATGGGTCGAGTAGACGTAATATAGCTCTCTCATTTAGTCATGCTTTTTATACCTGTTTCTTCTTCTCCTTCGATTGAAAAGTATCGCGATATTCTGTCATGTGCCGGCATACAATAGTTTTATATTGAGTCCTTTTCGAAGCAGTCCCACCAGCCCGTCAATCGTATAAAAGGCCCCCTTCTCAAAAGTTGCAACACACAAGAATTCTTCAAAAATTCGTGTCACTAAAATGTTTCCACAGACACTGGATTTTCCTAAATTGAGTCCTAATAAATCTTAAAATTTAGAGCAAGAACAAAATTTTTTGTATCGCCAAAGGATTCATTGAACTATGCCAATTAGTGAATGGCTGTTGCTGAATCGTCGTAACGTGGATGCCTCAAAGAAAATATTTTTGGGGCAACAGAGATTTTATTGTTTGACTTTGAGCTCTTCATAGGTGACCGGGTGAAATTTCACGAATGCCTGCCAGTTCTTTGGGACACATGCATTGGAAATTTGGCAGTTTCATAGTGGTCCGATGTTTGCTTGACAAGTACAAGCGTCCCTATTTCCCTACTCGCTCGATTATAACCTCGGTGTAATACTCAGGCTTGTTGCTCACCGTGTCGTAGGCGTTGCCGCTTGCCGCTTGTCGTCGGCTCTATGGATCATGACTTCGGGGGCATCGACGTGGACGCTTGCGGCTGAGATGCCTCCAGTACCTTTTTCGCCCTATCCCGCGTCTTTTCGCTCTGGACGGTTTCGGCTACCTTCTGCATCACGGCCCGCACTTGGTCCTTGTTGTCTCCGCTGATCTTCTCAGCAATGAGCACGGCAACGAAACCAGCGTCTTCCACTATCGCGGGATTGTCCAGGCCGGAGGCAACCAGGGCCAGCGACTCCTGCGTCGGGATCGTGCCGAGAGTACCCAGCACCATGACCTTCTCTTCTTTGCGCGTGGCCAGCTTCATCGCCTCGCTCAGTGTGGCAAAGTCAGCCGGACGGTCCTTTCCCGGACTGGCCAAGCGGATTATGCCGCGGATTGCCAGAACATGATTCCTCAGATTCTTGACGTCACGTGCCAGTTCCTTCAGGTGAGGAGTGGCAGCAGGATCGGGCCAGCCGGCGAGTATACGTACGGCTTCAATCCTGACACCCTCGTCATCGTCCTTCAAGCGGGAGACAATCTCGTTCAAGGATTTCGGTCCACCGGCTGAAGAGAGGGCACGCATCATGAAGATGCGTGTCGCCGCATCGGCCCCGTCAAAACCGGCAATCACAGTTTCCGCGCATTTCGTTCGTCCGCGTTTGCATGTGGCCTGTAACGCAAGTGCCGCCCGCTTGCGTTCTAATTTATCCTTGGCCGATTTGAGACGCTTAATGAGCACCGCTGTGTGATTTTCATCCCCCATAGCACGAAGCGCGTCCAGGACCGCCAGCCTTACTGCGAGGTCCGAATCATCCACGCTTTTGAGCACCACGGGCACCGACTCCTTTACGTTACGGTCAATGAGCGCAGCAATCAGTTCGATTCTCGGCTTTGCGTCGGTACTTTCCAGGGCCTCGATCATGGCAGCGTTCATCTCGTTGCCGCGAAGCTGTCGGAGGCTGTGCCTGGCGGCTTCCTTTTCCGGGTTCGACCCCGTTGCAGCCACATTGGCCAGTACGGGAATATCAGCGGGACGAGCCAGGCTGGAGAGGGCGCGTGCCGCCATGGCGCGAATGGCTTCGGTCTTGCTGTTAAGCATCTTAAGGATCACTGGCCGTGCGGTGGCATCGCCGCGTTCACCCAGCGCATCGATCATCTGGACCTGTACGTCAGGTGGGAGTTTCGGCAGCAGTTCGACGAAACGCCTGGTCGCTTCCTCACCCGGTACTTTCTCACGAATCTGTTGGAGCGCCAGCATGCGCATGTCATTGTCCGAGCCACTGACCAACTCGACTATCATATCCACCACCTCGTCATCAGCTCCGCGCGTTTCGCCCATCAGAAAAGAGGCGAAACTGATTGATAACAGAAGGGCGATCAGAAGGAGGCAGTTGGTGTGTCGGGTATTCTTAGTCTTCATGATTTTGTCTTTTTGTCGAAAAGCCCGCACCGGCCTCGTGTCGGTGCAGGCTTCTTCTTTGAATCATCTGTCGGCATGTCATGCGGTTTTAATTCTCAGCCGCGGCGGTCAGCATTCCTTTCATGGCGGCAACCTTGACGTGTTTGGGCTGGTCATCGCCCTTGAGCTCTTTGTAAAGGGCTACCGCCTCGGACTTCTCACCGTCGGCCAGCAACTGCTCGGCACAGATCAGACAAGCGTCGGCTACTGGTATCTTCATGTTGGCAGGCGCTTTCTTCGCGAAATTGCTCAGTTCCTTGGCCGCAGCAGATGTGCCGATCAGGCCAAGCGAGTAGGCCGCGGCCTGAGCTACTTGGATATCGGAGTCGCCGAGAAGCTTCGAAATAGCATTAATGCTCTTCTTGTCGCGACGTACGCCCAGCGAACCGATAATACCCGGCTTGAGCTTGCTGCTGACCTTCGGCAGCGCGTCCCGCATCGTCGCAGTCGCCTTTTCGTCCGGAATGCGTCCCAAGGCGTAGCGTGCGATGTGTGAGGTCTTCTCGTCCGGCAGAAGAGCGGCCAGCGCCTTGATGGACTGGTCCGTGCCCACGACCCTCAGCTTGCGGCACACATAGTCCTGTGCGGATCGTGAGATGCCGCCGGCAAGCGCGTTCACCAGACCCTTTTCCAGCGACTTGCGTGCGGCGGCATCGCCGTGAGTGGCGATAATCGCCTCGTCGATCGGATTCAAGGTATTGCGGTCTGCGCCCCAGTCATAGGTCTTAAGCGTTTCTAATGCCTTGTCTATTGCTGTGGTATCCGTCGCGGCAACGGCCTTGGCAGCGGCCATGGTAGCCGCTCCAGCCGCCAGTGTCATTTTTGCAGTTTCTTTGCTCGTCATAATCAAGTCTCCTTGTTGAAACTATCGTTTTCTTAAAGTACCCAGGGTTCTCTTCTTGCAACGTCGACAAGGCGGTTGGCTTCGTCGTCGTTAATGAACTGCTGCGTCACCGTATCCCATTTCAGTGACCGTTCCAGTTCGTACGCAATGAGGAACAGGTGGCACACTGTGGCAGTGTGGACCGCGTATTCGATGTCACGGAACGGCCTCTTGCGCGTCTTGACGCAGTCGATGAAATCACCGGAGATGCCGCCCGTTCCGGCGTAACCGGGAACCGGCTTCGAGGGGCCTTTCTCATTCGAACCTTCTACGTCCAGGTTGCCTCGACCCGGGTAATTGTGGTGAAGAAGCTTGCCGTTCGGATAGCGGCAGGTCGCATACTTCCTGCCGTTTTCATTATGGAAGATGACTTCCTCGGGTTCCAGTTCC